>JALOBK010000039.1 GCA_023228325.1 bacterium | reverse complement strand
ACTCGTAAACAATTTGGATACATTTTATTATCTGAAGCAAACCATGTTTCATAACGACCGCCTGTTTGAAAGAATCCATAATTTAGTGCGGAGCCTGTCCCACCGTTTAATTTTGTTATGTATTTTATTCTATCATCATTTGCTGTCCATAATTTTAATATTTTTTCTGTTTCTGTATCTTCTCCATCAATCACCACTACCAATTCCCAATTTTCAAATTCTTGGGCAACTATACTTTGTAAAGATTCGGTGATATATTTACTTTGTCCAAAAGTCGGCATGACAATGGAAATATCAGGAGTCATTTTTATAAAACCTCTACAAATAATTTACCCAATGGAGTATTAGTAAAATCCCGATAATTTTCATGTGTAACTTTATTCATAAATTTTCCTGCATCTGGATGCCCTGCATACCAATGAATTCCAATTGAATGTGATTTTAACCTATCAGGAGCATTTGGTTTAAAAATATCCTCAATTAATTTCATTGGATAATAAGCATAAACGGTTTCAAAACTAATAGTATCTACTTTCAAATGAGGGAATTTTTTTCTGATAGATTCAACCGTTGGAAATTCAGAATTTAATAACACGACACCTATGGATTGATAATTTGTAAAATCAGGTTTTGTTCGAAGTGCTTTACTCATTACATAACGAAAATAATCATTATTCGGTGCTCCACCCATAAACCCAATACTATGAAATGATGCAGGAGCAATAATTTTTGAAATAGATACGATAGTATCAAGGTCTTTATTTTCAAGAGTATTCAGATTGAAACAATTCATAGACTTGTTAAAGAAGATGTCCATATCCATCCAAAATCCACCATATTTTGAAAGAAGATGCCATCGTAGAAAATCAGATTTCCAAACTTCAGGATATTCATTTGGAATGCCAATATCCCGCCCGTCAAATTTTTTTATCGTAATATTTAAATTTTTTAATTCGTTGGAATAATCAGGGCAATCAATATCATATTCGTGTTCTGTTGATTTCCAAGTATTTGTTTTTGTAACAGAAATAGGTTGATAAAGTATAACTTCCCAATCAGGATTCATTTTAACAAAAGAATGAACAGTAAGATATCTCAACCAAGGCATGCGTTCTGCACCCCAATAAAAATAAACTCGTTTTGGTATTTTTTCCAAACACCATTTATCAATAGAAATATTCGGTTCTTTTGGAGCATTTAATCTTTGTAAATGTTGTTCTATGCTTTTGTTCATTTCCAAAGTTATAAATTTTTTGACTTTTTCGGGACTAGGGGGAAGTTTTTTCAATGCCAATTCATCCCGTTTTTTTATCATTCTCCTATGTAAATTTGGAATATACTGACTTGTGGTAACAAGTTTTCTAGTAAGATTTTCATTATGTCTGCGATGCCATCCTGATACAATTGGATGATAATAAAATTGTCCACCTGCTTCAATCATACGGGTTGTCATTTCATAATCTTCACAAGGTTCAAGGATAAAATCCTTTCCTGCTGATATACGCAATTCTTTTCTCCATAACCATACAACGCCGATATTATAATGGTCATAAAATTTATGGGCATCCCATTCCATCGGAACTTCTGAATTGTAATTTTTTCGGGTTACTTCGCCTAATCCTGTAGAATCCATTACTCCAATTTCACAATTACAATAAACAAAATCTATATCTTTTTTGGATTCAAGAATATCAAACATATCCTGTAAAGCATTTGGATAATATTTGTTATCCGAAGCCAACCATGTTTCATATTCGCCTGTGGCTATTTCGAATCCCATATTCAATGCGGAACCTGTGCCTTCATTTTCCTTATGAATAATCTGAATCCTTGGGTCATTTTGTTTAGCAAGAATATTTTTTGTATCATCTGTTGACCCATCGTCAATAATTATCAACTCCCAATTTTTGAATGTTTGATTGAGGATACTATTGATGGATTCTTCGATAAACTTATCCTGATTGTATGTTGGCATGATGATGGAAATTTTTTTCATTGTATCTATATTTTTCCTCCATTTTCTTGATGATTGAAAATGCTCTATTACGGGGGTTGATGTATTGTTCATGATATCAAATATTTGACAATAAGAAGCAGGAAAATTAAATATTTTTATTTCTTTGTTTTTATCAAGAACATTTTCAAGATTTTTTTGTTCTAAAAAATTCCTACTTGTCTTATTGGCTTCAATCCATTGGTCAACAATATTTCGCATGGTTTCATTATTACGAATGTAAAGGGTTCCCGTAAGCAATTCGATGTCGTCTCTGTAATGAACGGCAATATCACAATCAGGTATTTTATCAAATAGTACAGGATTTTTTTGGATAACTGCATCAGCATCAATCCATATGATATTTTTATCCTGATGTTTTTGCATCATTTTTTTGATAAAGGTTGCTTTCAAATATGCATTCTTGCTCCAATTTTTGTATTTATTTGCACCTTCAAGCGGTAAGTTTTTCAATAATTCAAAATCATATGGTAACTTGAATCGTTCTGCTGATTGAATAAGCCGTGAAATATCCTGAACATATTCAGGAGTATAAAAACTGACAATGACATAATTATGCTTAATTGATAATATTGGCTTCAGGGCTTCTTCAATAGTGCCAAATTCAAAACAATCTAATGCAGAATTTTTATTTAGATTGATAATTTTTATGCCTTTTTCTTTTGCTAACTGAGCAAGTCTTGGAAATTTTTTAGCATAAATT
>JALOBK010000038.1 GCA_023228325.1 bacterium | reverse complement strand
ATGGAAGAACATCATATAGTATAGCACAGAAATTTAATATTTCAATAAGTGAAGCTCAATTAATCCTTGATAGTTGGCTTTCTAAAATTCCTATTGCTATGGAATATATGGAAGAACAAGAAAGACACCTACTCTCTAAAGAACCTTTTATAACCCCATTTGGTCGTTATAGACGTTATGGCGTAATAATAGGAGACCAAGCACAGAAGAATGAAGCCAGAAACTTTATAATCCAAAGTAGTGGTTCAGATTTGAATTTAATTTCGGCAATGAATATGGAAGAAGACATTGATAAGCATGAAGCTTTTACTACTAATCTGGTACATGACTGTATAGTAAATGAAGCACCAAATAATAGATGGCATATTGAGCAATTAATTGATATAATAAGCAATACAATGATGCAAACCCCAAGAGATTGGTTACATCCAGAAATAGAGTTTCCTGTTGAAATAAAAATCGGCAAGACATGGGGAGATATGAAAGAAATTGATATTAAGACAAAGGAGATAATTAAATGACTAAGAAAGAACTAGAGGATAAAATAAATGATTTAGAGTTTAGAATATCTATGTTAGAAGAGCTTCAATTTATAAAACGTTATGATAAAGCCTTTGAAGATTTAGCTAAATTATTAGGTTTAAAATGTTGGACAGGATGTAAAATTTGTTTTGATAAAGGAGATAATTGAATGAATGAAGAATTAATAAAAGAATCAACTTGTAGAAATTGTTTATTTCAATCAGCAAGTAAATGCTGGTGTAGAGTAAATGGTAGAGATGGTGATGATGTGGATATGGACTATAAGTGTGATTTTTATGAATTTGACCCTAAGTATTAATAGAAAGGAGGCAACAATGAGTATTTTAAGTAAATTAGATAAGATAATTGAATTATTACAGCCAAAACAGCTTGAAGAGGCAACACTGGAGGAGATTTACTCTCCTACCAAATACATAATAGAAACTACAGATTTAAATGAATATGATAAATTCTATAAGGGACCTATTTTTTATAATTGTCTGTGGGACTTAGACAAATGGTTAAGAAGCGAAATTAAATATCATGATAGAGAAGTCTTACAGGAAGTTAGAGACAAACTTTATGATATTATGTCTGAGGATTATGGAGTTAGTTTCGATTTATAATATTATGGTGGAAGCGGTGGCATTGAAGCCACGTCCAGAACATAGCACTTCGGCTGTCAGTTCTGTCTAACCCTTACGCTCCCAAAAAAATATAATCAAAAGTTAATGCTGTATTAAATTTAAATATGGATAAGCAAAGTAATTTAATAATTCTTCTAAATAGAAAATGCCATTTTATATGTTCACTATTATTATCAAATAATATAAGATTCTCAATCCTGTTATCATCTCGTATACCATTAATGTGGTGTACTACCTCCTCAAGAGTTAAATACCTTTTTATATATTCTTCCATTATGAGTCGATGTTCTAACATATATCCCCCATTATTATAAGGATGATCTGGTTTATAAATTATTATATAACCGTTATCACTAGATTTACCTCCTTTCCACATAGGATTTTTATTTCCCTTAAAATTATTACTTTTAATTTTTAAAGACTCACTTGAAAATTTATAACCGTATGCTGGATGTTTTTCTCCTAATAATCCATAACAAGGATTACCATTGCCCGATATTTCTAATGATTTATATATACTAGCACATACTTGATTACAAAATTGATGATTAGTTCTTTCTACATGAGCAGCTTTTCTATAAAATAGTTTATTACAAATATCACATTTACATTGGTAACTATATCCTCCATAACTTTTATTTTTATTAATAATCATAATGTATAATACTTTTTTCCAAATATGATAAATTTATCTTTAGGAATACAAATTTGATGTATATTAAATCTATCCTCTACCCATTTAATAACTGTTATTCCTTTTTGCCAATCTATTACCTCTTTACGAAACCATTCAAGTGCTAAATCCGTTTGGCATAAGCAGCCATTTTCAACAGCTACTTTTGCACCTGAATAATCTGTCCTATAATGCATTCCCAGTTTATGAGTATGCCCAAGTATTACTGAAAGCCCCAAATCATCAAGCATATTCTTAGCAGTATAAGCAGAATATTTATTTATTTTGTTACCGTGTGTATAGATAAGTTTATTTTTATATACATAATTTTTACCGTATTCATAATAGTCTATTCCTAAATTATTTATGCCTAACTTATCTTTAATATCTATACAACCATTAAGAACAGGATTATTCCATATAAATTTTCTAAGTCTGTCTGTATGATTACCCTCCATAAAGATTGTCTGAACAGGCTTAATAACTTTTATAATTTTATTTAATATCTCTTTACCTATATTAAATTCAGTTTGTAAATTGGTAATGCGTTCAGGATTTCTATCAAATTTAGATATTGAGTACATATCCATGAAATCACCTAAAATAAATAACTTATCTGGTTTTAAATTTTTACCAAACTTAAGTATAAGTTCTAAGGCTTCATCATCTTGATAAGGTACATGCAAATCATTTATAACAAGTTGTACTTCTATTGAATTTTTATCTATTATGCTTTCCCCTTCTTCCTATTATCCTGTAAGTTTCTAAAATTAGCTATTAGCTCTTTTTTCTTTTCTTCACTAACATCTTTAGGCAAATTATGTTTCTTAAATTTTTTTAGCTTATTTTTTTCTCTGATTGACTTGTTTTTATATGAGGCACATTTTACTTTATCTCGTCCAACTTTTTTCTGTCCTCCACTGCCCCTTTTTTGTTTTTCTGTCATTTTATCCTTTCTGTCGCAATAAGTTCCCAAAAATGTCCAATTATTGCATTGAGTCTTTTAACTTGGTTAAACTTCGCAGAGACCCACAGAACTGCAATTA
>JALOBK010000037.1 GCA_023228325.1 bacterium | reverse complement strand
CCTAAAAACAATATTATATCAAACTTTCCAATATTAATTAAATCATCAGTTAATATATCTTTAGTTACAAATTTAACTTTTGTTTCAAGACATTCCAATAGCAAATTTCTTGTTGGTCTGTCATCATCATCTAACATTACAACTTCCAAAGCTCCTTTATCTTCGGCATTAAATGCAAAAAATCCATCAGCACAACCAACATCAAGAACTCGTTTATTTATGTAATCTTCTGGAAGATTAAACAATGTCCAAAATTGTGCTCCAGAGTGCCCCTCTGTTGTAATATTTTCTATTTTTAACGTGTGCCACCAAGTAAGTTCTTTAAATTTACTTTCAAACAATTTTTTATCTTTTAGTTTCATTATAATATCCCCTCTACTAAGTTCCAAAATCTTTGTTCACTATGAGCAAGCCAAATTAATTGGTCATAATTATTAAAATCTATTGGCTCATATAAAAATCCAATATTATCATTTACAATCAATTCACAACCACATAAAAGCCCTTCCAATATTGACCTTCCTGTAGGTTCAATCCAATTAGGTAAAGCCATAACATATTTGGCTTTCTGTAACCATTTTGCAAAAATAGTCTGGTCAACTTCTCCAATTAATTCCATATTATCTGGTAAATTTTTATGTTCCAGTAGGAATTTACCAAAAAACTTAAATATTTTATCTGAATGTTCTTGGGCAAATTTAACAGCATGAGTAAATCCTTTATTATCAGGGTCATCATGACCTGTCCATATTATAAGATTATCATCTTTAATAATAGATTTATCAATAAAAAATACATCAGTATTTATGGGACTTGTGCAATAAGTAGATTTAGGTATTTTCATATCCATTATCTGACAACATTCCTCAAGATGTCTGCCAGACATAAACAAGTTCAGTTTACTATTATCTAAAATATTAGGAAATAGTGATAATGCCCCTGTTATCCAATAATCATGTTCCCAACGCATATAAATTTTGTCTTTTATAATTTTCTTTATAAAATTATGGTTAAAATATTTAATGTTATTTAATATGTATAAATCATAATTATTATTAAGTTTATCTTCAGGAGTTATCAAATCTATAGAATAACCTAACTTAACACCATAATCAATCATACATCTATTTGTATATTGTGCTCCACCAGCTTTATAAGTAGCTATCTTAAAATCAGCTAACCAAGCTATTTTACCATGTTGTTTCCTATTTGATGGTATCTCTACATCATTATCAACATAATTATACTTATATGTAGTTGCCTGATTATTTCTAAAAGCTATTCTATTATCAATATTATATTTTGCTTGGTCTACTTTCATTTCTTTCCATGCTATATTTCCATAATGATGGATATAACAACCTTTACATAAATAAGGATAGTATCCACCAAGTTTCATAGCTCTCCATTGAAATTCTATTTCCTCCTCATTTCCAAGTAGCCATTTATGATAATCAAAAACTCCTACCTTATCAAAAACCTCTCTTTTAACTAAAAAACAACTTCCAGTAATAGGACACTGTAAATAATCTTCCTGAAGAGAAATAATATGTGCAAAATTATCAATATCATTGTCACTCATTAAGAATCGTCTTTCATATATCTCCCTTATTTGCTGTTTATTCCCACCAGATTCTGAAACATATGGTGCAACCATACCTGCATTATCTACTTTGTCAAAACACCTTTTTAATTTAATTAACCAGTTGGGAGTAACAACAGTATCACTATTAAGAAATAGTATTAAAGGGTGTATGGCTAATTTGATGCCCTGATTACAACCATAAGGAAAGCCCTTATTTTCATTGTTATACACAACTTTAAGATTGAAAATTTTCAGCTTTAAATTGGCAATATAATCCTGTATTTTATTATTGGAATTATTTTGGATTATTATCAATTCATAATTATCTGTGTATTTTATCAATGATTCTATACAATGTTTAAAATAGTCATATTCATTCATCACTAAAATTACTATACTTACTGGTTTATCTTCCCATTTCATATTTCAAGTATACTCCTAAAATGCTTAATATGCCATCGTTTAAATGTATCCCAAGTATATGGGGCTAAATTCTTAATTTTTTGTTTCTTATTTGTTTCAATAGCTTTAAAAAATTTAAGTAACTCTGAATAATCTTTAAACATGAAATCCTCTTTTGTATTAATGGTATGAAAAAATCCAATATCTCTTGATATAATTGGTATTCCTGCATAAGCAGCATTTAAAAGGTCCATTGGACCACCTTCCATAAGGGATGGTGATAGATAATAATCAATAGAATTTAAAAAATAATCGTAATTTGCTGATAACAATTCAACATCAGCACCAACTTTATTCATTTTAGAAAGTAACATGTTTAATTCTTTTTTCTTGTCATAAAAAATAAATTTAAATATATCTGAATCCAAATCCTTTGCCAAATTAGGTAAAATATTAGCATCCTTACGTTCAAGTCCTGGATAAGGTCTTCCAGCCCAGCCTATAGCTATTTTCTTTCTAAAACCTGTTGACACACCAAAACCTTCTATTATACCTATTTTACTTTCTTGAATGCCTCTGTTTATTAGCTGTTGTTTGCCATGGACACTCATACAAGTATATCTATCAGCCCAATTAATTACTGCATTTTCTTCATTAACATGCTCTTTTTCAAAATGTGTAAACAAAATAATGTCACACTTTGTCTTCGTTAAAAAATCCAATCGGGGTTCATTATTTGTCCAGTTAATATAATAATTAATATCAGCATTAAAATCCTGTTGTTTACCAGATGTAAATAATATGTCTTTATCGTTTAATTGTGCAAGATAATCACCAATTACCTGCATTATCCAACCATCTTTCATATCTCTTATATGGACATGCTTTATCTTAGTATTAATATAGGTAAATTTAGATTTTATCTCTACATAATTATGGGCTATTTTCCGTCTTATCCATTTATCTGCATGTTTATCATCAACAGTTAAAATATCTCCTTTTTTTATTTTAGATTGTTCTACATCAATATCCATTACAATTTTTCTCATTGAGCAT
This sequence comes from bacterium, assembly GCA_023228325.1. Taxonomy (NCBI): domain Bacteria; species bacterium. Next base: position 46 of record JALOBK010000037.1, on the reverse strand, counting down.
CTCCACGCTGTATTCTTAACCCTGTCAAAACTGAACCAGCATACAT
>JALOBK010000036.1 GCA_023228325.1 bacterium | reverse complement strand
TCCAATAGAATTTAAATAATACCTAAAAAGCTGGAGAGCTGCTGGTTCTGTTTTCAATTCAACATTGTCTGCAAATCCAGTGTTATACAATTTTCTTAACAAATTAATTTTACTTCCTAGATCATCAGATTTTATATTTACTTCTTTCAAGTTTTGTATAGCGTCATATGCTATTAAAGCCCAAATTTCCATCTCACCAACTCTTTGTGCTCCTTGACCAGATGCTGGTTGAATTGTTTTTCTGGTGTAATTTCCGACCGTTCTTGCTTTTAATTTTGTATCTATGGTGTGAATCAATTTTAACATATACATATACCCAATGGCAACTGGCCCTATTTCTCTGCCTTTAAGTTTTAATTTATAAGATTTTTGTGTTCCAGTTATATTCAAAAACATATCCAATGTTTCTTTGGTTACACTTTCAAATGGCGGCTGTATTAATATTAAATCATCTATCAATCTCTTATCTGGACCATATTTTTTATATGCATTTATTATTTCATTGCTATACCATTTTCCATTGGTGGAATCAACTTTTGTCATTACAGATATTAAATTAGCAATAGCTCTATCGGGGTCTTTTTCATATAGTTCCGATAACTGATTCTTTAAAAAATGCAATGAAAGCCCACCATGCAACTCAAACAACTGTCCCATATTCATACGAGAAATAATACTAAGATCACTCAATATAATATCTATTGGTTGACCCCATGGTGTGATTGGCATTTCGTTATCTGGAACAATAATACTTATAACACCTTTATTGCCGTGTCTATTGGAATATTTATCTCCAACTTGTGTATGTTTTTTATATGTATATTTTATGCTAACAATTAACCCATCTACCCTTATATTTTTATCATTGATTTTTCCTTTGTATTTATGTATGTCACAATTCATTATATCACAAGCTCTTTCTAAGTCTATATCCGAAATTCTACCTTTTAATTTAGAAAGTTCTTCATTCATTTTTTTGGACTCTTCGAGAATTGAAACTATATATTGATTATATTCTCCATAATTTTTACACCAGTCATTTATGAAAAACTTAACATCGGTTACTACCACATCATTTTTAAGATAATACGGTTTAGGTTCTTCACATAAAAATCTTGGATTTCCAGATAAGTATTTGACAAGCAACAATGGATCATTTTTCTTTATGACATCACCAATTCTGGGAAGAGGCTTATAATTATCTTTTTCTAATGACAATAGAACCTCATTGGGATTTATAGTCAAAGTCAATTCATCTTCAATATCGGATGTAAATTTACTTGCTGCTGATTCTGAAAAAACTATTGAATCTTCATGACAATATCCAAAATATTCCATATACGCAACAAGCATATTTTTTCCATACTTTATGATACCATTGTCAGTGCTGACGTGTTCAAACAGCAAATCGCCAGAATTAAATTTATCCCCCTTATTAAAATTGCACTTTATATACCAATACATTCTGAAAGTTTCACAATTTCCGTCATCATATTTTAAAATTAAAATTTGATTATTTCTATATAAAACAATTCCGGATTTATCGGCATATTTGTGATATAATCCAAGATGAGATATATTGTCATATCCTGTTGATATCATTGGAATATCTGGATTTTCTAATATTAAAGATTGTTTTAATTGTGACGCTGCCATCTGACATCTAGTTGGATCATCATTTTGTATTGATGGAATTAAACATATTGGAAATGTTGTATATTTCGACATCCTCACTCCTTTCTAAATATTTTTTCAAATTTGTAATGACCACAGTCCCAAATCCTAAATAGACCTTGAAACCCTCTTATCATCCATTCTGGCATATCCTTGGGGTCATCATTTCCTTTCCTAAATCTAAATCTATGCCATCTATCAAATCCATCCGTGTACCAATAGTTTAAACCGGTCCATTTTTTATATTCAAATCCCATTTTTAGATATATATCACCAGAGGACCATCTTGCATCTGCATAAGTGAATACTGAAATTGGATTATATTTCTCAACAAAATATTTAAATAATCTATTGGCTATTCCAGAAATATTTGTATTTAATTTAGATGCAAATCTGGATATCTCAAATGCTTTAGAATTTGGATCTCCACCTTTAGCTATAGATGGTTTAGAAAATGTCATAACAGAAACTAACTCGGTTTTATAATACGCTCCAATATGAATAGAAGATGTGTCTCTTCCTTGGATATGGTTATCTTCCAGAAATACATTACTATCTCTGGAACCTATTTCTTTAATTTCACATTTTCTAGCATGAATTGAATTTTCAATTTTATTCAACGCATACTTAATTCTAGATTCAACTATTTCTCGCTTGTTATACCACTCATCCTCAAATATTTGAATTAATTTTATTTTTTTATTGGAGCACTCTTTGAATTTAATGTAATGCAGTGATAGTTTCTTTTTCATTTTCTTTAATACTTCGGGAATATTTTTTTTACATAATTTTCTTATTGCAAAAAATTCGGAGTGACACAACAATCCGTGCATCTCTATTCCAATATTATAATCTGGAAGAAATAAATCTATTTCGTATGGTGAGATTATTTTTCTTGTATTTAAAACTATATTTTCTACACCAATAGATCTAAGAAATAATTCCATTTCCTGTTCTAAATATGATCTGTGACATTTTGGACAACATAAGGATCTTGGAGCTTTTCTTGTATATTTTAATCCACAATTTTTACATGTTAGATTCACAAGTCCATTTTTATTGAAAATTAATTCATCAAATGTATCACAATCCGGAACTAATTGTTTATATTTGTCATACCAGTCTTTATACTTATTTACGAATTTTTCAATATTTCTTTTTCTAAATTCCTGTGATTCAACAAATGATTCACTTCCATATTTTTCCATAAATATTTTTTTGATATTATCTCTAAATTCTTTTATTTTGAATGGATGATCTCCGTATTTTTTTCTGAATGTCTCATTCACTTTTTCTTTGACTTCTTCTGATTGCATTGCATACTCGACGCCATATCTCTCCATGCATGTTTTTTTGATTGATTCTTTGATTTCTTCAGATTGAAAAACATATTCAGTTCCATATTTTTCTAGTGATCTTTGTTTCTTTTTTTCTTTGACTTCTTTGATTTGGCTTACATTTTCAACCCC
>JALOBK010000035.1 GCA_023228325.1 bacterium | reverse complement strand
CGCCAGCATTATCGCAGAACTTAAAAGAAGCAAAGAAATTATTATAGCAGATAAGACCGGCAAAAAGGGTAGGGTGGAAGTTTATGGTCCGCCAGACGACGATCCTGACTTTGACGATGAGGATAATAAGGAAGATTAAACCATCGGTATCCACCCACTATCTTTAAAGGGTGGCTGGTGGATACCGAGTTTTATAGCTTTATATTTCCCTATAAGGACTATAAAACTATAAAGTTCACATCATTAAAATTATTAACTAAATTAACTAACAAAATTATGAAAACAAACAACAAAAAGCAAAATCGTGCGGCATTATACATTCGGGTTTCTTCTAATGAGATTTCGGAAGACGCAAGACATGACGACACAAGACATTGCGATCCAGAGAGCCAGAAAAACGTTTTAAGGCAGTTTTGTAAAATGCAAGGATATACCGTTGATGACCAGCATATTTACGAAGACGTCGGTTATTCGGGCGTTTCATCAGTAGACGAACGGCCAGCGTTAAAAAGATTGGTTAAAAACGCAAAAAAGAAAAAATTTGACGTGGTCGTCGTCTACAGGCTTGATAGGCTTGCTCGCAACTTAAAGCTATCGCTCGGAATACTTGGAGATTTAAGCAAACATGGAGTTGTATTAAAATCTGTTTCAGAACCGCTTGATACTTCTTCTGCTTTTGGCAGAAGCACAATGTATTTGATGCTTATGTTTGCGGAATATGAACAGAATGTAATAGAAGATCGTAAAAGAAGATGTAGATGTTAAGAATCCAGCGCTGTTAATAACTCGGCGTATCCGCAGTATGGCAAAATATGGTTCCATATTCTTGATGAGGAAGACGGTAAGATTTCAAACGGTCAGTTATAAATCGAGGACGACAGGCTCCGTTCCTTATATCAGAATTGCAAACAAAATTCTTGAAAAGTACGGATTCAGATGCGGGGATAAAATCGTAATCGTCTACCAGAAGGAGAAACTTACCGTCTTTACTTCAAGGGAATGCCCAAAAATTATTAACGGTTAGAAACATTATGTTTGTTTCGACAACTTACGAAAAACTTAGGATTGTAAAAATTAAGAAAAAACAAAGTCCGTCAATGTATAAAAACAGAAAAGCGTTTAGCACTGTCATGTTTATTGACGAAAAGAAGCGGAAGATAAAGGCGATGGGCAGATGGACCGACGGCTGGAAAGAGAGAGATGTCGTTACGGGATTCCTTAGAAGGTCGGCTTATGAAGACGATCAAGGGATAATAACCAACGATTATTGCCTTATGCAACTAAAAAACGAATGTTTTAAGGACGAATATTTGGAGTTATATAAGCAAGGCGTGGTGCCCCTAGACGACGGTCTCAGGGAATTATTAGAAGATTAAAAAATAAAAAACATGTTTACAGAAAATAAAAACAAAAAAGAAACGAGGGCGGCGATATATCTCAGGGAAAGCATTGAAGATAAAACGAAGGCGAAAGAAGACCGCTACGGTCTTATCGTTCAGGAAGAGAGCGCAAAAGCTTACTGTAAATCGCAGGGGTTTATATGGAATCAAGAATGGGTTTATAAGGACGAGGGCTTTTCTGGTACTTTGCCAATCGAAGAAAGGCCAGCGTTAAAGAAACTTTTTGAAGATGCGAAAGAAAAGAAGTTTGATATGGTATTGGTTCATAAGGCAGACAGAATGGCAAGAAACCTTCGAATATTAGTAAACGCAGTGTACGATTTGAAAGATATGGGCATTAGTTTTTGTTCCGTTACCCAGGCACTGGACACTTCTACCTCGGCAGGTAGGGCGTTTTTTAATCAACTGGCCACATTTGCGGAGTTTGAGAGAGATATTATCGTTGAGCGAATGCAGGGCGGCAGAAAGCGTGCCGCTAAAGACGGAAAATGGGTGTGGGGAAGCCCGCCTTATGGATACCGGCTAAACAAGGATAAAGAATTGGTAATCCACGAAAAAGAGGCGAAATGGGTGAGAACGCTATTTAAATGGCTGGTTGCCGAAAAGCTTCCGTTGAGTGCCATTCACAAACGAGCCAATGAAATGAACATGCCCTGTTATGCGTTAAAGAAACGAAGGAAAATAGAAAATAAGGGGTATTGGCACAAGTCATCGATTGCCAGGATACTATGCAATCCTATTTATACTGGCACGGACGAATTCTATAGATACAAAAACGGCAAAAAAAGATTGTCGGTTTTGTTAGATGTGGGATTGCAAAGAGACAAAACCGAGTGGGTGTCGTTTAAAACGAAAAATATCATTAGTAAGACACAATTTAAGCTTGCCCGGGAACAATTATTGAAAAACCGTGAAATGGCAGACAGAAACTTAAAAAATGTTTATTTGTTCAATAAGCTTTTGTACTGCGGGAAGTGCGGTTTCAAACTATTTGCCGGAAACAGGCCGCCCAGAAAGGAGACCCAGAATATGTTTCGTTTTTACCACGGGAGTCGTGAACCCAAATGGAAAGAAGAAAGAACCGTAAAAAATAGTAGATGTCATCTTTGTGGCGGTGTCGGTGAGGCGAGGTTGTATTTAATATGGGACACGATTAAAAAGTTGCTGGAAAGGCCAGAGTATATGATTGATAAGTTGAAAGACTACGACGTTAAGATTCCGATTGAAGATACAAAGGAAAAGATAGGCGAGTCAGAAAACAGGTTAAAAGTTGTTGCAAGAAAAAAGAAAAAGATAGACCAGGTCTATGAAACCAGCGATACAATGGATTACGCCGTTTACCAAAAGAAAATAGACGAATGCAAGAGAGAGGAGGAAAGACTAAGGAATGAAATCACCCTTTTGAATCAAAAAATACTCAGAAAAGACGAAGTTAAAGCGAATGCAGACCATTTCAGGAAACTATATGATGAATTACAGGCACAAATACAGAATGCTACTTACGAGGAAAAATCTGATATAATTCACTTATTGGTGGACAAAATTACCTTTTATAAAGAGGAAGAAATGGCAGAAGTAAGAATGAAAGTACCTATTGATGCACCCGATTCGTTAGCGGTTCAAGATGTCTTAGGAAACCAGGTGGTTAAGGAAAATGATGTATTGTGTTCACACCGTATTCATAGAAACACCGCAAAGGCATCAGATTCTAATTGACGGAGGTCCCAGTTCGGATATTTTAAAAAAGCTTGGAGGGGAAATGCCTTT
>JALOBK010000034.1 GCA_023228325.1 bacterium | reverse complement strand
CAACAGGCATAGACGGGCTATCAATCTATAGTGATGCTAACTTAGCTCGAATCGTGAAAGGAATCGTTAAATTTAAGCGACAAAATAGTAATAGCCCAAAACTCAGAAACCTTGCTATAGTAGTCACTGCATGGGACGGACTTGCACCCGTAGCTAAACAGATAAGCCAAATAACCGGACAGCCCTTCGATCCACTAGACACTAAATTAAGTGCAGAGTGTTTAGACAAGTTCGTTTATGCCTTTTACCCAAGCACACATGCAGCCATTCACAGCCTCGGATTAAGCAACATAAGATATTTCCCTAGCTTCTTTGAAGTAGAAAGAGACAGTGCAGGTAACCCAATCTGCTGGGATGGAGGAAATAGCCCCAAAATAAAACGTCCAGAAATCTTTGATCGAGGACGTAATTGGGAAGATAACGTGAACACCATAAAATCGTCTGAGTTTTGGTTCTTTAAGGAGCTGGATTGGCTGCAGGAGTTGGCTAATTAATGTGCCTTAAATTCTGGAAAAGCTACACTCTATCACAAACATCTAAGCTTGGAAACACAGAAATCAGCTACACTGTAACTGCGCCAACAATAGAAGAAGCAAGAATACTAATCAAGGAAATGCAGGGGAACTCTTCGTGAAGTCTGGACAAGTAGTAACCGGAATCATAAACGGACTCGCAGACCATTACGAATCACCAGACATCCTACAAATACTCCCCAACAACAAACTGTCAGAACTCACAGACCGCGAAACCCTCGGCACATACCGATGCGTATTCGTAAAAGAAAGAGTAGTAGCTCAAACAATAGTCACCAAAGCAGAACCAGACGAACATGGCAGAGACGGCACAGTAAACCATACAGTCCTCTACAAATATGACGCAACAAGACAACATGACGGTATAACATACATTTTTGATTATGAACAATTTGCGGCAGACGCCAGAAACGGCAAATACAATTTTGTTATGCCCCCTCTGCCAGAACTGAAGCATCCATTAGACTTTCCGCCAAAAATGGAGGTGCCAACTTGAAGCCCCGCTTCTTTATACTAATCTTTGCATTAATCTTCATAATTATCGTAGCAATTGCAGCATCAAGCAAACCCAACAACAACTCGGCAATGCAACAAAGACCAGACCCCACACTCAAATTCACAGTACAATCAGACACCATAGGCAACGACTACATAATCATAACAAACGAAGCAACAGGCAGCCGCGTAACAGTCACCCAGAATATGCTCCCCTTCAGCGCAAACTTTGCCAAAGGAGATGTTCTTACATTCAAGGTTGCACCAAGAGACGGATACATTTTCAATACGTGGATAATAAATGATGGCACCTGGGAATCAGGCAATCCACTAAGCATTCGCCCCACAGGCGACTTCACAATGAAAGCCTACTTTTTACCCATAGGATAGATGAAAAGTGAACAAAATATTACTAATAATCCTAATAGTTGCAGCAGCAATAGTGGGATTACTGATTGCTTACAGGCTAGAATTGCCCTTCGCCGTTACAGCAGTAGACACAATTAAAGAGGGATGGACAAACCTAACAAGCGGAGGAATAGACCCACAAACTGCAGTATCAGGAATATCAATAGCCTCCGCAGGCGCATCCATAGCAGGACTCATAAATCAAGTTCAACAAAAAAAGGCAGCAATAACCTCAGCAATAGATCAGTCAGGACTAAAAGACAAAGCCCTAGCACAAGTAGACCAACTCACACAAACAAAAGAGCAGCTCCTATCAGCAAAAGACTCCCTAACACTTCAATTAAACGAAGTAACACAAATCAAAGACCAAGCACTACAAGAGGCAAACGCAGCAAAAACACAATTCAATAGCCTCGAAGAAACAATCAAGAAGCAGCAACAAACCATAGACACCCTACATGAGACTCTTCGTAGAAACAAACTAAGTCCAGACGAATCAATAATCCAGAAGGTAGTAACATAACTTGGAGGTGAAACTGCAAAAATGAACTTGAACTGGAAAACAACGAGTCCCATAACACTCCTAATAATAATCACAGTATCCCTGCTCGGAGCAATCGGAGTAATCTATGCAGTAGGACAACTAACTCTAACAGGCACAGGCACCGTAACCCCAACAGTAACTCCAGCCGTAGACCTCACAGCCTTACCCGCAACACTAGCATGGGGAGACATTGCACAGGGATCATCAAAACAGATAGTAGTAACCATAACAAACAACGGAGACACAGACTCTGCAGCACTCCTAATATCAACCCCCAACATGCCCACAGGCTTAACAGTCACATGGGAATTAGGAGCCGCAGCCCCAATCCCCGCAAGAACATCAAGAGACATAACATTCACATTAGTTGCAGCAGCCGACGCCCAACTAGGACAATTTGCGCATGTCCTAACAATAGGATACTAGGAGACTCTTAGTAGATTTGAACTGGAAAAAATATTTGCTCTGCAAAAACCCCATAATCCCACAAAAATGGAGACACAACCCAATAAGAGAACGTGATGGAAAACGTCACTGCATAGACTGCAGAAAACAGTTAGGAGAAACACCATGATTGAATGGACAAGCTTCGCACTAGGCGCAATAATCGCATTACTCATACCCTTCGGCGTAGTTCCACTAATAAAACACATCAGACAATCACTACAAGAACTCAAAGAATAAAAGGTAACGGGAAGAGGCGCACAGAACCCTCAATTATCCCCCTAATAATTGGTTACTGAAAAACCTCTTCCCTTACATTGACCTTTATTGGCTTAACGTCTACCTATTCACCATTCACCATGCCCCTTCCTTTTGCCTCCTTCAAATTTTGTCTTCTTCGGCTAAGGGGCGAATAGATAGACAAGCAAACAATGAGGTAAACAACAAAAGAAGAAAGAACCTTTTTAAGAAAATCTTCACCAAAAGGAGAAATAAGATGTGAATTATTCCATACACTACTATCTAACTGAACTATATGGGCAGAACATAATCACAAAAGCGTTAGCAGCTTTAATCTGTTTTATCTTTGGTCATGACATTCCTTGTGGAACTTGTATGCTTTGCCAAAGATGCTACAACCAAAACTTATACACCATGAATAACAATGGGTATTGGCACAAAAACCCAGTCAGCTTTTCTCTTAGAGACATTTACACATCTTTAATCTTTTATGCAAAGTATAAGTATAAGGTCTAAACCATGGAAC
>JALOBK010000033.1 GCA_023228325.1 bacterium | reverse complement strand
AATGATGTATATTCAAAATCTTAAAACTGGACAATTTATTAATTTCTCAGAAAAGCAAGGCAAGAAAATAATATATCAAACTGGCAGAGTAAATAGAATATACACAGACAAATTCTGTTTGACAATCAAAATAGGTGAAAGGATTGTGACAAAAATGGTCACAGTAAATGACTTAGTGCAAAAAAGTTTTGAGGTGATAAACAAATGATACTTACAAATGACGAAAAAAAGACAGTTATAGCACTATTGCAGTTACATATCCTCGAAAATGCTGAATTGATAGCATTTTTAGGAGATAAAAAAATAGAAAAAGTTCTTAGAGCTGATATTGAAAAGTATCAGGAGATATTATTAAAATTGGAGGGGAAAGAAAATAATGAGGAAGTATAAAAAAGATAACAAAGTTGAACTTCCAAAGATAATGAAAGAGTTTAAAAACGAAGAACAATTGAAAGAAGAACAGAGAAAAGTTGAAGAATTTTTAAAAAAAATTGCTGAAGAAAAAAAATAAAAAGGAGCTGGAAACAGCTCCAAACTAAATAAAATTTTATTTTGATAACTAAATTAGAAATTTGCAATTTGATATGAAAATAAGTATATCAAATTTAGCTCAAAATTGCACCTAGAATTGATTTTAAATTAACATGTATATTTTTAAGCATTTACTATTATAATTAATCCTAGATATATAAATGCAAGAATAAACGCATAAATATCGAGCAAAAACATACCTAGAATTAATTTAAATAAGTTAGAGCTATAAAATTACTTAAAAAATTTGAGACGATTCTAGAGGTGATTTTGAAAGAAATTAATGGTATTAAAAAACAAATAGATTAAAATCAATTTTAAGTCAATTTGACATAAGGATAAACAAGGACAAAAACATTTTGAATATGAAATAGGTGTAATTATATATATTAAAATTTCACACAGCAGTTACTATATTAAAACCTTATGCAAATTGATAAAAATAGAAAGGGTAACAAATGAAAAAATATATGCAAATAATACTAATAATTATTCTAGGCATAATTGCCGGAATAATTAAAATTAAAATTTTTGGATAGGAGAGTGAGAAGTAATGTGGCTTTTTGGAGATAAAAAGCTCTTACCTCTTGATGTAAGAACGAGTATTCATAATCTTGAGGTAAAAATGAGAATTACGGATTCAATAAACAAGCAATTGATAAAGAAAAATTCAGCACTAGAAGAAAGAATTGCAAAGCTTGAAAAAATAATTATTTTGAATAAATTAGAGTAAAAAAAAGAGCTGGGATTTCCAGCTCTGGCAAAAATAAAAATCCAGTTTTTTCTTATGTCAAAATATTATAACATGGGAGGGCTGGAAATGAAAATATTATATTCATACGTTGACATAAAAGCAGACATAAAAAATATACAGGACAATATTGCATATTATGAACAACTGCTTAGACAAAGTGATTTGAGTGAATTAGATTATTACAAAAAAATAAACTATATGGGAATTAAGTATATTTCAACTATTTTTAGCATTGTAGAAAAAGAAGTAACACGAAAAGAAACAGCCCACAATCTTAATTCTCAGATTATTAGAGAGCTGAAAGCAAAAGCAGAAACTAAATTACTAGAAAAGCAAAATCAAATAGATAATATTGACAATGCTTTAGCAGTGCTTTCAACTGAGGATATTTATATTATCAAATGTAAATTCTTCCACAGAATGAAGTATAAAGACATTACAATTAACTACAATGCTCACTTTAGATATGCAATTACAGAGCAGACAATTAAACTAAGAGTTAAAAACTCTATAAAAAAAATGACAACAATTATTAACCCTGTCTATTTTTCGACAGTGTTAATTTGACATAGATGGCAAAAATTTAGGGGAGATGACTAAATGGAAAAAGTTAGTAAATTAGAAATAAGCACAGATAATTATAGGTCTAGTGTTTACAAAATTGGAGCTGATTCTGATTTTTTTACTATTCAGAAAAATAATATAAAAAATTTACTAAAAGAAAAAATAAATCAGTTAAAGGGGAGAAATAGATTTGAAGATTTATTCAAAAAAGAAGAATTCAAAAATAGGCAACAGAATTGAAAGAATGGCCAATATGAAATTTATAATTAGCCATGGCAAAAACGAGTATATGCTTATGAATGTGAAATCAAGAGCATTTATAAGAATTACTAAAAATAATCCAGCGAAGACAATTAAAGAATTCAAAAGAAATACAAAGATAGATTTTATATCTATGCAGGATATTATTTTTAGTAAAAAAGATGAGGCAGGAAATGATAATCTTAAAGAATTTGGAAAAAATTTATCAGTCCTTAAAAATAGATTGATAAACAAATATAAAAGTTACTTTATGGCAGCAGAAAAAATGGAAATTGAATCTGTTGTTGTAAATTTGTAGGAGGTAGAAAATTGATATTTGACAATGTTTTAGAAATAGTAAAACAAGAAGGAGACAAGCATAGATTTTCGTATAAAGGCTTTGATTGTCTTATAATAAGACATCCAGAGAAGGGACATTTAAATGGATATGTTGCAATTACAAAATTAAGTCCAAAACTTTACAAGGAAATCTATTACAATGATTTTGTAGATAGAATAGATTGTCATGGAGGAATAACATATATTGGGAAAGGATTGAAATACTGGAAAATAAAAAAGAAAAAATCTGTAATGTGGATTGGCTTTGATTGTTATCATTATATGGATTTTGCTCCATATTGGGTAATCAGAAGTGAAAAAATTTTGAAGAGACAATGTGTTGATAGAAAAGAACTTGAATCAGGTGAAAGTCAATACAGAAATTTAGACTATGTTATTGAAGAATGCAAAGGCATAGTTAATCAAATTTTGGAGGGATAAAGATGAATTGCATAAAAGACATGGGAGATACAACATATGAGATTAAAAAGATTGTACTTGCAGATGGAACAGAATTCGACATTGATAAGATAACCGGACTTGCTGTAGTCAAAGAATCAGGTGAAGGACTTGAGTATAATTGGAAAATAACATACTGTGCAAAAGGAAAGAATGATTTACTGGCATTGTCAAATCAATGCACCATGATGGCACATGCATTTAAATTCATGAGAGAAAAAAACATAGAATTTGATGAAGCATGTACAATATACGATAAAATGTTGGAAGAGGCAAGAAAAATTAAGGAAAAATGGAATAGAGGTAGAAAATGAATCACGAAGAACTATTTG
>JALOBK010000032.1 GCA_023228325.1 bacterium | reverse complement strand
CGGGACCTGGCTTCTCAGGTTGAAGTTATCATCCTGGCAGTCAAGCCGCAGGATTTTAATCATATCTTAAAAGAGATCAAGGGCTCAACCGCCAATAAATTGATCATTTCTATCGCTGCCGGCATAAGCACGAGCCACATTGAGAAGATTTTCGGCGAAGCAAGAGTTATCCGGGTAATGCCGAATATCGGCGCAAAAGTAGCCGAGTCAGTTACCTGTTTGTGTAAGGGCGCGCTGGCTACTGATGACGACCTGGGGTTGGCGCAGGAATTATTCTATTATCTGGGCGCAGTCAGGGTCATAGATGAAGCGATGATGAACGCGGCAACGGCGATCTCCGGAAGCGGGCCGGCCTACGTATTTCACTTTATTGAGAACAGCACGCTGGATCCCGAGAATATACCCGAGCATGCCCGGCATGATATGATGCGCAGGCTGGAGAAGGCGGCTGAGGGGTTAGGTTTTTCCACGGAAGACGCGGCATTTCTGGCGGCGAACACGACGAATGCCGCGATCAGCTTGCTGCATAAGACAAAATTACCGGCGCAGGAATTAAGAAAACAGGTTACTTCCAAAGGCGGCACTACCGAAGTAGCTTTAGAGGTCATAACCAAAGGCGGCTCCTGGGAAGAAGCAGCGCAGGCAGCGCAAAAAAGAGCCGAAGAATTAGCCAGGAGATTATAAATATGCCTAAAATAGGAATTATCGGCGGCAGCGGATTATATAAGATAGAAGGAATCAAAAATGTAAGGAAAGTTGCAGTTAATACGCCTTTTGGAAAACCGTCCGATAAATTTATTCTCGGTGAATTAGAGGGTAAGGAGGTTGTTTTTCTCCCCCGCCACGGCATCGGGCACCGCATTTCGCCCGGGTGCATAAATTACCGCGCGAATATTTTCGGAATGAAAAAGCTGGGCGTAGGAAGGATCATTTCAGTAAGCGCCTGCGGTTCCTTAAAAGAAGAACTTAAGCCGTTGGATTTCGTAGTTGTGGACCAGTTCGTAGACAGGACAAATTACGGACGGGAGATGTCTTTTTTTACCAGGGGAATAGTGGCGCATATCGAATTTTCGCATCCGGTCTGTTCCTGCTTAAGCCAGCTGATCTATGATTCCGGAAAAGATTTAAAAATCAGTATTCATCCTAAAGGGACTTATATCAACATGGAAGGCCCGGCATTTTCCACCTTGGCGGAATCAAATCTTTACCGCAGCTGGGGCATGGATATTATCGGTATGACGAATATGGCCGAGGCCAAGCTTGCCCGGGAAGCTGAGATCTGCTATGCGACTCTGGCCGCGATCACCGATTATGACTGCTGGCACCCGCAGCATGAATCCGTGACCATCGAAATGATCATCGGTAACTTGAATAAGAATATTGAGAGTTCCAAGAAAATCTTAAGTTCAGTAATAAGAAATATTCCTGGCCGTTGTTCCTGCGGCTGCTCTGACGCGCTTAAATACGCGATGGTTACGGACAAGAAGCTCATTCCAGCCAAAACCAAGAAAGACCTCGGGATTATCATCGGGAAATACCTGAAATAATAAAATGGATTATAAAGCTACCTTAAACTTACCGCAGACAAAATTTGCCATGAAAGCGGACCTTCCCAAAAGGGAGCCGCTGTTTCTGGAGGCCTGGCAATCCCAGGATATTTACCGCCTTATCCGCGAAAAAGCGAAAGACTCGCCTAAATACGTTTTACATGACGGCCCGCCTTACGCTAACGGCAATATCCATATCGGCCATGCCCTGAATAAGATACTCAAGGATATCATCGTTAAATATAAGACCATGCAGGGCTTTAGTTCTCCTTATGTCCCGGGTTGGGACTGTCATGGGCTGCCGGTGGAGCATGCGCTTTTTAAAGAACTGAAGATGAATAAGTATCAGATCAATCAGGTGGAGTTCCGTAAAAAAGCCCATGATTACGCCACGAAATATGTAAATATACAAAAAGAGGAATTCCAGCGTTTAGGCGTCTTCGGCGATTGGGATAATCCATATTTAACCTTAAACCGCGAATACGAAGAAGCTATCGTTGGTTCTTTCCTGGACTTGGTTCGTAAAGGCTATATCTATCGGGGGTTAAAACCGGTTAACTGGTGTTTCAGGTGCGAAACCGCCCTCGCTGAAGCAGAAGTAGAATATGAAGACCATGCATCGCCTTCGGTTTTCGTTAAATTCAGGCTGGATAGCAGCAAGGATTTTCCGGAGGATAGTTATTTAATCATTTGGACTACTACCCCCTGGACGCTGATTGCCAATGTCGCTGTAGCGGTGCATCCAGATTTTGCCTATTCGTATCTTAAGACAAATAGAGGCAATATCATCATCGCCAATGTAAGGATGCAGGTTTTGTCTTCTCTGGGGGTTGAAAAATACGAAGTGCTCCGGGAATTTAAAGGCCGGGACCTGGAAGGCCTGGCTTATGAACATCCCCTCGGTTTACGTAAAGGGAAGGTTGTCTTAGCGAATTATGTTTCGGCTGAAGACGGAAGCGGATTGGTGCATACGGCCCCGGGCCACGGGATGGATGATTTCCTGACCGGCTTAAGATACAAGCTGGAAACAGTTATGCCGGTTGATCCTAAGGGAAATTTTGATTCCAGCGCCGCTGAATTCCAAGGGATGAATGTTTTTGATGCTAATAAGGCGATACTTGAGAAATTGCAATCTTCAGGGTTATTATTATTGTCCGATAAAATAACGCATTCCTATCCTTTGTGCTGGCGCTGCAAGAACCCTATTATATTCCGGGCAACTAACCAGTGGTTCCTGAAGATTGACCATAATGATTTACGTAAAAAGGCCCTGGCTGAGATAAAAGATAAAATAAATTTTATTCCTGAAGCAGGCAGGGAGAGAATAGCCAGCATGGTTGAATTGCGCCCGGATTGGTGCCTCTCCCGCCAGAGATACTGGGGAGTCCCCATTCCTTCTTTGATTTGCAAAAAATGTAATAATGAATTCCTGGATCCCGGAGTTATTGAAAAATACAGGGAATTTACCGCTAATGAAGGAACGGATTGCTGGTTTATCCGGGAGGCTGAAGATTTTATCCCCGCGGGGTTAAAATGTCCCTGCGGCGCAGGCGAGTTTGCTAAAGGAACGGATATCCTTGATGTCTGGTTTGACTCCGGGGTAAGCTCTCAGGCAGTGCTTAAGAAGCGCGGGGAATTAGGCGGAGTGCCTTGCGAGTTATACCTCGAAGGCTCTGACCAGCACCGCGGCTGGTTCCAGTCTTCGTTGATCCCGTCCATGTGCATTGATGGGAGTTCGCCTTTTAAAAGCGTATTGACCCACGGACATGTTGTGGATGGCCAGGGAAGGAAAATGTCTAAGTCTACGGGGAATGTAATCCCTCCTCAGGATATCATCAAGGACTACGGGGCGGATATTATCAGGCTTTGGGTTGCCGCAAGCGACTATAACGAAGATATCCGCATCTCCAAGGAGATGCTGACACGGCTTTCC
>JALOBK010000031.1 GCA_023228325.1 bacterium | reverse complement strand
ATAAGCGCCTTGGTATCGGGACGAATTCACCGCAAACGGCGCTTGATGTTCGTGGAACGATATATCTTCCGGGCGAAGAGATCACGGTCGCATCTAAAAGCAAAACGCGCGTTTATCTCAAAGACAGCGTCGGAAATTATCTAATCTATCAGCCGGAATATTGGACCGGAACAGCCTGGGCGACGGCGAACAATTACGGATTCGGGGTTTACGCGCTTCAAAACAACGTAGGGTCGTACGATGTCGGATTCGGATCTGCCGCGCTCTACAACAACGCAGGGTCGTACGATGTCGGAATCGGGTCTGCCGCGCTCCAGAACAACGTAGGGTCGTACAATGCCGGATTCGGATCTGCCGCGCTCTACAACAACGCAGGGTCGTACAATGCCGGATTCGGATATAACGCGCTCCAGAACAACGCAGGGTCGTACGATGTCGGATTCGGATATGCCGCGCTCAGATACAACGTAGGGTCGTACGATGTCGGATTCGGATATGCCGCGCTCTACAACAACGTAGGGTCGTACGATGTCGGATTCGGATCTGCCGCGCTCAGATACGGCCAGGGCAATTACAACCTCGCCATAGGCCACGAGGCTTGGTCGAGTTTCCTGGAAAACGTTGGGGGCGCGAAGACATTTGATTACACGGCTGTTGATCCTGCCACTGATCGAATCACAGTAACGGCCCATGGGTTCGGGTCGACAAACGCTTATGTAAATCTCAAATACACTCAGGGCACGAGCGCGATAACCGGTCTGACCGACGGCGCAATCATCCAAGCGAAGATCATCGACGCCAATACTGTTGAGACGACGCAGACCAACAACATCACAGTGGCCGGGACCGGCACGGGGCACACGCTGACTCCGCAATACAGCTACTCGAACACGATGGTCTTCGGATATGGAGCGAACCCGAGCGCATCCAACCAAGTGGTGCTCGGCAATGATTCCGTGACTCAAACGCTGTTGAAGGGGGATGTCTATCTCGCTGAGAATTATGACCTCTACATTCCAGCGGGCAAGTTCGCGGTGACGGCGGACGCCTCGAGCACCATCACCGTGCCGAGCACGGGCTCGTCCGTTGCGCTTACGCTGAGCAATCTGGAAGCGACGAACACGTCCGAGCTGCTTTCGCTGTACAACGACGCCACGGCTTCGACGGGATACGCCATCTACTTGCAGGGGGACCAGGGCGATGTCGACGGCGTCAGCCCCGAGATTGCTTGGGGTCATCGTATCTGGACGCCGGGCTCTTTGACTGTCGGTCGCGAAACGGCGAGCGAGACGCGCTCGTTTTTCCGCGCCACACGATATGTCACCACCCCCGAAAGCTACCAATCCAGGGCGATAATCAGAGCCGAGAGCACTGACCTAACGGCATACGGCGAGGTGCTGGCGAGGGTTCGTGATGACCTTGATACTACATTCTCCGCAGGAATCGAGCTGAACTGCACTCACGGAATTTATCTCAGTGCCGGAACGGATTTGAACTTCACCGATCAATACCGGCCAGGCTCCGGTTGGTCTCTGCTTGCTGGCATCCCGTTGTCCGCGTCTTCCGACGAGTGGGACGACATCGAGACGTTGATTGGCTCCGAGGGCTCGCTGTTTGCCGCTATCATAGCCGCGTCCCTCACGGGCGGCTCCGGTGTTGCCGACCTCCAAGACGCCTATGACGGCGGGTATGCCATCGTCATCGACTCGAACCCGGTCACCATAACGGCTCCGGATGAATGCGCCACCTATGCCTTGGCACTCAACGCTAACGACACGACAAACGACATGGCGGCGCTGTACGTTCTCACGAGCGTCAACTGTGACGGCATCCTCGTCAACTGCGGGACCGGCGGATACGCGCTCTATCTTGACGGCGACTCTAACAACCTGTTTGGCGTCGACTCGCTTGGAATATACTCGAACGGCACCACCTATCTAGAATCCGACACGGTTTTAAACGTCGGTGCTCCGAAGTGCAATGTGTGGGGGATCACGAAGCTTGACTTGGCTGCAACAACGGCGGTTGACATCACGACGGCAACGCTGACGGTCGATGTCAATTCATTCATCCTCGACACCTGCGTCATTACCGCTGACGGCAGCGAGATAAACAACGTGCTGCACATCGATTACGGAACGGAGGCCACTCCATCCACTTGGAGTTCCGGGACGGTGACGGCCAATTACGCCACGGGCAAGCCCATGCAAACGGTGACGGTTGACGACGATGTAACCACGGTCAACATCACTTCACCCGATGGAATCAATGGGTACTCGCTGCTTTTTGCATCCGACGAATTAGGATCTTACAACATCCCGCTGAGTACGTTTCAGAAAACAGGCGGCGGCGGAACGTTCATATGGGCTCAAGGGTTGACAGATAACTTTGACGTTGGAGTGGTAACTGGACGTAGAATTGAAGTTCTTGTCACGATGGAATATCGTGGTTCTGACACCTGGTATTGCTCTTACACAATCATGGACCTCGGAGCGGTGGCGTAATGGCAATAGGAATATTAGGATCGGCAAGCTATCCAGCGAGTACAGGCAAATCAAGCCCATTGGAATGGGAACATGATTTAGATGCCGGTAGTAATCGGATAGTAGTGGTAGCTGTAGGGCTAGAATGCGACGACATCAGTAATCCGGAGCCCGTCGCCGTTACCTATGGTGGCGTGGCAATGGCTGAGGTGCACAAGCGTGTACTAGCTGCCAGCTCGAATTATACTTACTGCGGAGTGTTCGTACTGTACGAAACTGATTTGCCGGAAGATGGCTTCAACACTGTCTCAGTTACCTATGGAGGCACTACAGGAGACGAAATATCAGGCGTTGCTATAGCGTTTAGCGGCGTGGATCAAGGTGGTGAAACAGGTTATGACGATGACGCCGGGGAAGATATAAAAAAAACAACTTTGACGGTATCCATGTCCGCTGGCGATGTGTCAGTTATTGCAGTTGCAAATGGAGATCAAACTGGAACATTCACACACGATGCCAGTCAAATTGAGATTATGGATGTTGGAAGCTTTCTATGCCAGATAGCATCAGCCTATTTAATTGCCAGTGGCAATGTCGCGTCTCTGTCTTCCACTTGTACTAAGACACAAGATCAAGTCGAGGTAGGTGTTTGGTGGTCTCCGTATGTGGAGCCGTCGCCGCCGACTGGCGCGGGTCTATTTTTCGGAAAGGGGCTTTCATGAAGATCACGAAACCGATAGAGACGAGGGGCGGTGTCGAGCTTAGCGCGGCGCTGATACGCTTGAGGCGTATCGAGATTGACTACACTGTCCCATTCGCCCAGGTGACCATCGACGTATTCAAGGACGTTGCGGCTGAGGCAGCGAACGACCCGATACCGGATCCGGCGACCGGCGACCGCTTCCACGTAACGATGGACGACGGGCCGGAAGCCCAAGCTTTCCTTGCGGCGCTGGAAGGGAAGACCGTAATGGCGGCGGCTAGCGCCTGGCTCAAGTCAGCAGTGGGCTCGGCTGGCGTCGTGAACATCGACGCCACGG
>JALOBK010000030.1 GCA_023228325.1 bacterium | reverse complement strand
ATCTTGGTGGTGATAATAATTTTTATATGTGGGATAACAATTATTCAATATTAAAAAATATGATAATCACCTCACAAAAAAGAATAATGTGTGCAGGTAAGAAAATTTCATTTACTAAAATTTTAAATCCGGATAAAATTCAACTAGAATTAGTTAAGGATATCATACGAAATAAATATTATGGAATTATTGAGGAGGTAATGTGACAGATGGTAAAGAATTTTCAGAACCAAAACAAAAAGATGTTTTAAAGGTACATATTTATAATCCTTTTTATGAAGGAGTAAATATTGTTAGATATGGGCTAGACCCATGCGATTTATTCAATGAGTACGTTGCAATAGAGGAATGTTTTAACAATTTTATTTCATTTTCAGATACGGATAATTGTTATATAAATTATTACAATAAAAATAATATAAAAAGTATTGTGAACATGTTTGATTCATATTTATCTGAGAATTTTATATCGTTTGAAAATAATAAAAAAGAACAAAAAATATTATGTATTTCCGGTAATATTGGTTTTACGAATAATCTTGATAGATATGCATATATAAATTTATTATCAAAATTAATAATGAAATTTATTTCTATTAATTTTAAAGATGATATAAAAATAAATTTGGATATTCCAGACTTTAATTTAGAAAAAGAATATAGTGTTCTGTGTTTGGAATCAAAAATACCAAAAAAATATTTTGATTGTT
This sequence comes from bacterium, assembly GCA_023228325.1. Classification (NCBI taxonomy): domain Bacteria; species bacterium. The sequence goes on along the minus strand of JALOBK010000030.1, from coordinate 2,865 downwards.
CTCCACCGGTAATTGCGAAAATAGAAAAAACATATTCTTCACAAATGCCAATACAATTAGAATTTGGAAGTGGATATGATTTATTTCCAATTGGTGGAATAAAAAAAGATTCAAGATTGGTATTTATTGATCCGATTTTTCAAAAGACCCAAAATTTGTATAATGTATATACACAGATAAAATCAAAAATAAATGAATTTTTAGAATTTTTTATAAAATTCCCAACACGAAGTAAATATATTCAAAGGATAATAACATCAAAGACATTGGAATGTATGACACTAAAAGAAAATATTGAATTTATGAATCTTTTATCGTGCGTCTATATCAGCGAATTCATATGTATTGTTCCCGACATGAAAAAAATAATTAATACTAAAGTTAAAAAATTTGGATGTGATTCTCATCATATTGTAAACTCAAATATATATGGATTTAAGAATTGGGAAAACGGCGGGGAATATTCAACCATTTGGACAGAAGAATTATTAGAATCCTTTTTGAAAGAATTAAAAAAGATGTATAAAAAAACATATGAGGTTGATTCGGAATATAATATAGTGGAAACCGAGTTGAATAATAAAAAATGGTTTAATAGAGGAGAGTTTGTTATTAAATGAAAAATATTTTTAAATTAAAGGAGTTTTAAATGTTTTCGTTTATCAAAAAAATAAAAGAATTTTTTGGGATTTTATCAAAAGATTATGATACATCCAATCTTAGAACGGAAAGAGTCAGACAAAATTTTGAAATTACACCAGAATTATTGGATCATCATGTCAGATTATCAAAGATGGATACCAGATTAGTTCATGGTGTGGTTAAATTTATTGCAAATTCAAAAAATACAAATTTAATTAATATTATGCATGAGGCTATATCTTCAGAAGAATATATGTTGGAAAAAATTATTGCATTTTTCGGAAAGGTTGAAATTTATCTAGATTGGAAGGAATATGTAAGAGGACATGCTGAATTATTTGAATATGTTTCAAAAGATGAAAAAATTTCCAAAAAATTTTTAATGCGTATTCCTAGAGTTTTTGCAAATGATTGTTTAATTATGGCGGCGAAAAATGGAAATTTTGAATTATTCAAATATATTGTGGAAAATATTGGAGGATCTGTTCTATATAAGCAGGGAAAACCGATGAGAGCCGCCATAATTACTGGGAATAATGAATCATATATCACAAAAGAAGATAGATTAAATATAGTTAAATATTGTATTGAGGACAAGGGATGTCCGGCGTATATTTGTGCTTATGATGGTTTGAAGAAAGCGTGTAAACATGGGCTGTATAAAATTGTTAGATTCTTTGTAGAAGAATGCGATTGCCGAGTTGATTTATATAAAAACTATTTATTAAATAACTCTACCGATGAAATAAAAAGATATTTATCAGAAAAAATCAATGAAAACTCTTCCAACCTGGCTTGCAGCCAGTAAATAAATATGATTAGTTTTATCAGCCTTAAAAAATGGAGGTATTGTGGATTTTAAGAATGTATATGAGAATGAAGAAATTTTAGATTCCGAAAACAAGGTCATATCGATGCACAGTAGTATTTATTGGGAAATCGAAAGGCATACAATGGAAGGTGACTAAATGATAATATTTAGTGATTCTGGAGATAGAGAAGAAGAAAGTAGGAAAAAGTATCTTCTCGAATTATCAATTAAATTGGCAGTAGAGAAGCATTCTGGTCAAATTGACAGAAGTGGCACCCCTTATATTCTTCATTGTCTCAGAATAATGAATAATGTTCCCCAACATTGTGATATTATGATTGCTGCAATTTTACATGATATAGTTGAGGATACGGATGTTACGTTGGATGACTTGAAAAAAATTGGGATAGATGAAAATATCATTGAAGTTATAAGCCTGCTTACAAGAAAAAAAGACATTGAATATTTTGATTATATTGATAGACTAAAAAATAATGTAATGGCATGTGCTATAAAGTTGGCAGATATAGAGGATAATATAAATCTTTTAAGATTACGTGTAATTAGTGATAAAGATAAATCATTAGTAGATCGTTACCACAAAGCATATTCCATATTGATTCAGCAAGCTATTGATGTTTCTAAAAAATACATGTCTTTCGTTGCTAATTCTGGATTGTGTCAAGATTGTGGCTGTAAAGGATTGCCTACATGATTTTGAAATGGGGGGATGATAGCAATTCATCTCCCCATTTTCATGAAAGAGGTAAAAATGATTCTAAATAAGAAAGTTCTCCATGACTCTGGTTGTTTTGATAGAGATTGGATTGTTGATAATATGCAATATGAAACTATTGTCGGGTCATATGCATATGGTGCTAACACGGAAGAATCTGATTTTGATATTTATGCATACACAATTCCACCAAAAGAGATCTTAGTCCCAAATTTTCATGGATATTTTTATGGATTTGATGATAATATTCCGTCATTTTATCAATATACAACCAATGGAAAATTTAGATACAAAAAATTAGAAGCGGAAGGGACCATATATAATATCGTCAAATATTTCAGATTAGTTATGGAAAACAATCCGAACATGCTCGATAGTTTATTTACGAGGGATCATCTCCAAACACATAGAACCGAAATAGGTAAAATTGTTGTCGAAAATAGAAAATTGTTTGTTAGTAAGAAAGCATACCACACCTTCCGAGGATATGCGTTTAAGCAAAGACAATATATGTTAGAAAAATGTCCCACTGGGAAAAGGAAAGAATTGGTAGATAAATTTGGATATGATGTTAAATATGCATCACATCTTGTCAGATTACTTTTGGAATGTGAACAGCTATTAGAAACTGGCGAAATGGATCTGATGAGAGATAAAGAAATATTAAAATCTATCC
>JALOBK010000029.1 GCA_023228325.1 bacterium | reverse complement strand
AGATGGTCAGGAAAATGCTAGCAGATATTTTAGGGATATGGAAATGGTTAGAGAAAGAGTTACACATCAAACAGAAAAGTATAGTTGGAATTTTGTATTCTTAGCTGCAAATCAAGATGCATTTTCTAGTGGAACAGCATTAGGAATTAATGGTGCTAATATTCTTAATTATAGGAATGATAGCACAGGAACATATTCCGCCTATAGCACCATCACAAATTATGTCAGCTCTGCAAGATGTTTAGGTGATTCTTCACAATTAAATGATCTATCGTCATATGTTCCTCAAGATGCAGATGGAGTGTGGAAATGAAAGCAATATTAACAATCGGGCATGGGGATTATAAATTCACAAAAGAAATGGAAGTTCCGGATGATAAATTGAACGATGCAATAGAAATTCCATTCATATATTATAGTGGAAAGTTTGATGAAAAAATAGAAGTAAATGCATATGAACCAATTGATTCCTATTCAAATCCAAATTTAAATATTGAATTAAAAGTAACTAAATTAATCTTCATGCTTGATAAAATAGAAACACTTCCATCCGGAGAAAAAGTAGCATTATTTACTCTTCCAGGTGGTGGATTAAAAACAACTGGCGATATACTGGAAATGTAAAGAATAAAAAAAGAGAGAGGGAGGAGGATTATTCCTCCCTCTTTTCTGCCCTTCCACATCCAGGTTTGGCTTGGAACTTCCCTTTATAGAATGGGCACTCTTCTTTGATGCATGGTTCCCATTGCTCCACCTCCTGTTCCGGAATAGGAACCCCACACCCGTCTTTCTCGTTTCTGTAATGTATGACTCTTTTTCTCCATGGGCACTTCATGAAGATCACCTCCCCCCTAATTATTTTTTTGCCTTCATTACATTGTCGGTTTAACGAGGATCCTTTCCCCGGTCACCTTGTTCACAATGATCAGGAATTCTGCCTCTTCATTCTCAAGAGATCTGAACATCACCACGAGATTGTTCCCGACGTTGGTTCCCATGTTGTCTAGGTCATGGAGAAAGGGATTTGATTTTTTCGGAAATGATTTGAGAGGTTTGAGATTGAACCCACTGAGTGTTTTCATGAATACCATCTTTCTATTTCGTTGAAGGCTTTGCTTATATCCGGATCATTGATATATTCCAAAAGCAAATCGTCCGCTTCCATATGACCTCCTTCTCCACCTCCCTCATCCTTGATTTCATTTAGCCTTTTGATCAATTCATCCTTTGTCATTCTCACCTCCTAATTTATTTTTTTTGTCCTCATTCTTCTTTCTCTCTGTATACATTCCCCAATTGAGTTGCAAAGACATTACAATTGGGAACTGTATATCCTCCTTGGTTAATTGGAATCTGAACTCTCATCCCATCAACCTCTTCAATCCTGACAACTCTGAAAACATAATCCAGAGTCTGCCTATTCCCCGTTACTAATGCACTCCCAATGACCTGGCCATTCATGATCATGGGAACTATTCTCCCATATACGTTATATTTGGTCATGATGTATCTCAGATCCTTATCATATGAAGGATCAGGATACGGATTAGGAGAAGGTTGAGGCTGTGGGTTGAAAGGACTAGGATTAAAAGGAAAATCATCATTGGTGAAAATAATAGATATTCCACCATTAGGATTGATATGAAAGCCTATTCCTTTTTCTACTTTTTTGTCTTCATACTTCTCCCCTGCGAAAAGAAGAGAATTGAAAAGAATGATAACGATAAAAAACAATTTAATCATAAACACCTCCAGATAATTTAGATATCTTAAGAGTATATATGTGGTTGTTATGTATAAAAAAAATTGAATATATTGAACAAAAATAAAAATAGGAGATAATATATAGATGGATTTCTATTTGGAATTTGTAGATAAATTATTAGAAAACAATACTATATTTAGTGATGACACTTTGGCAATAGATATAGAGAAATTTAAATCCGGTGAGATGAAAAGACTTTTTATTGTTGGTTTAATAGGATCCGGTAAAACAACGATATCACATAAGATATTATCGGATCTAAATGTTTCTGGTAAGAATCATGGTCATCTGGACGATTGTAAAAATAAAGTGGGAAATAGAACAAGTCCCGAATATTATAAGTGTGTTTATGAAATGATAAAAAACCCAAAATATAAAATTGTAGAGGGTGTAACTTTGATTCCTTTATATTTTAAAGATATAAATGTTAAGAATATAATGCTTAAAAATGCAATGATCGTAATGGGAACATCCTCTCTTGTATCTTCTCTTAGAGCTAAAGAAAGAGCAGAAGAAAGTGTTTTTGGTAAAGAATTTTGGAAAACATTTTTACAAAATTGGCAGGGAGAATTAAAGTTAAATCAAATAAAAAAAGACAGAATAAATGTTCCTGGTTCTACAGTTGAAAAAATAAGTTAATAAAAAAGATAGGATTTTTGTAATCCTATCTTAATCACCACCTAATTAATAGCTTTCACTTTCTAACAGTCCGTCGAATTCGGTCCGGGAAATCGCAGGCTCGATGTTGCGGAATTTCAGGCACTCTTCGGCTCGGTCAGGAGTGATGTGCACTGAAATTGCTCCGAATCCTTCCAGCGGCCTGAGTGCCGTGCAATACCCGTACCCTTCCCTTTCCTCCAGCTCCATCACGATCATGGGTTTGCCATCTACCCACCTTGTGATCAGGAGCCCCTCGACAACGATGAACTCATTCACATTTTGTCCGTGGGTATCTCTTTCATTTCCCAGAAGTACGATCCTGTTTTTGTCTACGTTTTTGTTCATGATGTCCTCCTTAAATTTTTTTCACATGCTGCTTCATTCCATTTTGTTTGCCGTTTTGTTCTGCCGGTCCACCACAAGTGTTCCGTCCACGGATACACAGGACAGTCTGCCCCATGCATCCGCAAAATACATTCCCAGCGTCCCGTCAGGAAGGAGGACGGCATCCTCAATCTCTCTTCCGTTTCTATCGAGGATTGTGTATTTCATACTTCACCTCCAGATTTTTTTATTCCATTCCTAGAAATCTTTGATGGCCCGGTAGTACACCAGACCATTTGCTTCGGCTTTCTCTGTGCAGATATACCGATGAATCCCCATTTCTCCGTATATCACTTCTTCAGCTTTCCGAAATTTTCCCTGGGTTATGAGATACACGTCGAGTGCATCCCATATATTCCCGGTGATCTGTTTCACTGTCGCGGTCTCCTCCTGGACCACCAGAATTACTTTCTGTTCTTTTTCCAGCTGCTGGTCCGTCCAGCAGCCATATTCTTTCGGTCTGAGTCCAAGTACAATCCTGATTTTCCTGATGATTTTTTCCATTTTATTTTCCTCCGTTAATTAATAGTATTAAGAAACCCTTTCATTTTTTTTATTTTTCTTTCCATCTTTCTCCTTTCTCACCACATTATATATGTAGTTTATACGAACAAAAAAATAAGAATATATTAATATTATAACCGAACCCTTCGGGATAAATCCATAGGATAAATATATTTAAAATATATGAACAAAAAAAAGGATTTAATGTGAACAAAAATAAATAGGGGAAAGAATAACATGTGTGATTTTTATTTGAAGTTTGCTAATAATTTACTTTTGGAACAAAAAATTCCAGTCGTAAACACTATTGAAACATTT
>JALOBK010000028.1 GCA_023228325.1 bacterium | reverse complement strand
GAAAATAGATATTATTCTAAACCCATTTGGTATTTATAGTCGTATTAACATGGGACAAGTTTTTGAAGTTTATTGTGGGTTAATATCAAAAAAATTATCAGATGAAGCAAAGAATCTTAGCAAGTCCGCTTTTACAAAATTATTATTCAAAGTCATGGCTCATCTTGATAATACTGCTGACAAGAGAATAAGAAAAGAAATGATGGCATCTTTAATCGGCATGTCAGAAATAGAATTTCAAGAAATGAGGAATGAAAGATTCTTTCCAATAATAGTTCCACCATTTGATGCACCAAAAGTCAGAGATATAATGGAAGCAATGAAAATTCTTGGATTGAAAACAAAATATAAATTGTTCCTTCCAGAATATGATATGAAAACAAATGGAGAAGTTCCGGTTGGATATATGTTTATTCATAAACTGGAACATATGGCAGAAAAAAAATTAACAGTCAGATCTATAGGTTCATATTCGCAGAAAACAAAACAACCGTCTGCTGCAAATAAAGAGAAAGGTCAAACTGTTGGAGAACTGGACAGCTGGGTATTATCTGCATATGGTGCAAATAAAATTATAAGAGAACTGTTTGGTCCAGCAAGTGATGATATGGCATTGAAAAGAAAAATGTTGTCCGATATATTAATAAGTGGGCATGCTAATTTACCAGAGCAAAGAAAAATAAATCCAGCATTAGAATTAACAGAGGATTACATGAGAATTGTTGGGTTGGAAGAACTTGATATTTAAATCAAAAAAATAGGTGTGGCGACCCCACACCTATTTAATTTTTTCTAAGATAGGAACACTTAGAAAATTCCTACTTTTTAAAAAACTAAAATAGTAGGTTTTTGTTTCATGTCCAATTTTGATTACATCCCTTCTCGGACGGATATCAAAATGAATATCTACAAATAACCTACCTTTAAAAAGTTTTTTTAATTCGTTTTCATATTTGACAGTGCTGAACGCACGATCAGTTATGACTTGAATTAATAAACTTCTTATGTATATTTTATTTAAAATATTAAAGAATTCAAACTTAGCGTCTTTTATTACTAAGTTTGGAATTCCATAATTTTTAGAAACCTGATTGCATATATTTTGTATATGCATCAGGCATAACTTTACCTTTAACCTTTCCACACTTTCAACTCCTCTCTCATCGTATTTCCCATTTCATTTATAACCTCATATGCTTTATCAATATCACAAACCATCTCCAAAGCAAAATGTATGCTGTCTCTTATTGCTTCGAAGTTCCACACCAGTTTATCATACTTTTCTTCCGTTGGAAGAAGACAAGTGTATTTCAATTCTGATGTGTCAATTTCATTGTTCTTATTGATATTGCATATGAATATGTCCCCGACAATTTCACAAGTAAACCTGTCGTCATCAGTGTTTAGTAAAAATGTGATTTTGCTGTTCTTGTTGAAACTGCCGATATATTTTTTCCATCGATTTTTCATCTTATTTCCTAATTGTATGACATAGGGTTTAATACTTTTGATTTTTTCTTTTGCCAGTCTTATGTGGGTTGGGTGGTATCTTTCATACCCACGATATGTAAGATATCCCCATACTGGAACTCCAATTTTCATACCGAGAGAAAAGAAATACACGTTGATCATGATGGCCCCCTCTCATTCTTTTTTTTGTTTTTGAAAAAAGAAATATACACATTTAATTTATATATGTAGTAAATAATAATTAAAAAACATATGTTTTTTTGATGTTTGTCAAAAGATAAACAAAATAAAAATGGGAAACCATAATTAATTAAAAATGGAGGTTATGAAATGCTTATTGGTTTTATTGATGAACCCGGAATTGCAATGGTTGCTATGTCTGAAAGTGAAAACGAGGGTGATAAACATCCCATTGTAAAAGCTAAAGTTACTTATCGAATGGATGAAAAAAATGAAGGATATGCACTAATTGATTTTATCGTTTTATTAAAGGATGATGATGTTACGGAACATATTAAAAATCTTGCAAATGCATACAAGGTTAGTATCATGAGGGAGTTATCATCTGTTTTTGTAGCATCTAAACTTAGATATGAAATCGAAGGAAAACAATATCATTTTGTCAAGAAACTCGGAGAAAAAGAAAATCTTCTAATCCCAATATATCAAGAACAGAAACCAGAAGAAGAAGTAGCAGTTGAAGATGTAAAGGAAGAAGTAACAAAAATAGAAACTGTTGAAGCAGAAGAATGTGGTATTATTTCTGAGAGCCTTAATATAACTCCCGAAGTTGCAGATGGAGAAATCGTAGAATAAGCGAGGATATTTGAATTTTGAACACTTGGTTAATTTCAGATACACATTTTTTTCATGAAAAAATTAAACAATATTGTGATAGGCCGGATGATTGGCAAGATAGAATTTTAAATAATTGGAAAAATATTATTAAGAATGATGATACTGTATATCACCTTGGTGATTTTATGTTTGGAAAAATAGATCACAAAATAAATTATTTAAAAGAATTTATAACCGGAAATATTATATTAATAAAAGGCAATCATGAAAGATCCGGTGTTAGTTGGTTTAAAAACAATTTAAATATTGAATTAATAAAAAACAAATTTTATATTATAAATGTTGATGATGTGAAAATAGCATTGAGTCATGTCCCATTAAATTCAAACATTCTTGTGGATAACGATATAAAAGTCAATATCCATGGGCATATACATAATAATTATTACTTTATTAAAAAAGAAAAGGATATGGTATGGTTCAATGTGTCAGTGGAACAATTAAATTATAAACCAATTAATATTTGTAATATTATTGAATATATCAACGATTTAAAAGATAAGAAAGAACTTTTGATTAATCAGTGTTCAATTTCAGAAGATATAGGTTGACGATTTTTAAAATATAATTAAAAAATGGAGGACTATAAAATGACTGAACTGTTAGCCGAACTTTTCGCATCGTGGGAAGAGTTTAAGAATGCAAATGAAAAATTTGTAGAAAAGAAAAACAAATCAGCTGCTGCTAAGGCTAGGAAAGTTTCCAGTAAAGTCGGAAAACTTCTGGCTAAATATAGAAAAGAAAGTGTCGCCGAATGTAAAACTATTCAAAAAAGAAAGAAAGCTGAATAACGTTATTGGAGAGGAGAATCTAAATCGATTCTCCTCTTTCAAAAATATGGAGAACAAACCCAAAGGATATACTTTTCAAACCCAAAGGGCTAGAAGAATATTGTAGATAAGGGGGAGTATGTCATGGGTGTTTGTAAATTTTGTAAAATATTTAAGAGTAAATTGAATATCAAAACTATGAGTATAGATGAAGAAGAATATGAATATATTGTATGCACATATCATACAGAGGAAAAAATTGTCCCCGTAGAAGAATGTCTAAATTGTAAACTTAAGGATGTGATTGATGATTAATTCGAAAGCTAAAGGAAGATCTATTATAGATCTGAGAGTGAATTCTTTAGTCAATTTTAAAATATATTCTGTTGATAAAATAAGCAAAATATATACAAAAAAAGATAAACATTGTTTTGAATTGAGTGGGGATACACAACATAAACTCATATTGAAATTTTGGGATAGGGAAATAGCAGAAGGTTTTCATAAAAATATAAATGATATCATGAATCTATAT
>JALOBK010000027.1 GCA_023228325.1 bacterium | reverse complement strand
ATATATTTAAAATATATGAACAAAAATAAATAGGGGAAAGAATAACATGCGTGATTTTTATTTGAAGTTTGCTAATAATTTACTTTTGGAACAAAAAATTCCAGTCGTAAACACTATTGAAACATTTGAAAGGTTTTTTCCCACCATATATAGTGAGATTAAAGGAAGACTTCAGTATTATATTCCAGTTATAACAAAACGAGTTACAGAAGACATGGAATATTTCAATAACAAAACACAAGGACTTCCATTTGATATTTTTCTAAATGATATGAGTTCTCCAAATTGTTGGACTCTTCCAAGTGCCGCCAATAGAACTCAAGCACAACTATTTATGATTCCAATCTCCGGCATTTTCATGGTAATAAGAGGAATGTCTATTCTCGGGAATAATCTAGAAAATACTACAATCCAAAAAAATAATAAAATTAATTTTAAATTGCCTTCTAATTTTAAAATATCCATATATGAAACAAAAGGGATTAAAAGTATGTTAAATCAGGATTTATTATTTTCCGTGTGGTTACATGAAATAGGACATTGGCTGGTTTTTAAAAATATAAAAATTGCGTGGTTATTAAACTTGATGCAATATATTACAAAATTCGATATTATAATCCAAAAATCTATTTCTCATATATTTTTTATTTTTTCGGTTTTAATAAATATATATACGAGACTATCAGAAAAAGACGCAGATATGTTTGTTAAAAAATTAGGATATAATAAGGAACTTGCTGAAGCATTAAGAATTATCGGATATGGGGTTAGAACAAACGCATCTTGGGTTGTCAAACTATCCGATTTAATTAAATATATTCTTATTAAGTTACAAGATATAATAGATCCATTTATTGGGAAAACAATATATGACCACCCATCAATTAAAAGCAGAACAAAATCTTTAGAAGATTCTTATATATGCAAGGAAAATGAAATTATTAATATTAATAAAAAAATAGAAATCTTAAATTATTCAATTCAAAAATTATTAATTCCATTTGATAAATTTACTGGTAAAATCGTCAAAGATTTATATAAAATTTAATAAGGAGAATAAAATGAAAATAAAATTAACTGAATCCGAATTAAGTTATTTTTCAGATATTTTAAAAACATCATATATCCAGGAAAATGTATACAATTTAAATACAAATCAGATAATGTCGGTATTAAAATTAGATAATAAAAAAATATTGAAATCATTTTTAAAAGAAGATAATAATCAAGATAAAAATAAAACAATTATAACAAGAACCATTGTTAAATCAGGAAATAAAATGTTAGAAATTTTATTTGATCTTTTAGAAACAGTGGAGACTGATGATTATAAATTATATACCAAAATCAAAGATGAATATTATAAATTACAGAGAGAATGGGATAATTTGGTTAAACAAAAAGAAATAGATTATGCTGCTACATCATCTTTCTTTTCAAAGATGTTTCAGATATTTAAAACAGCATGTAGAATGTTATTGCCCGTCGGAATAATAATTACCATGATTGGAGCTTGCACCTTTGCTCTAATTAAAGCGTCAGGAGCATTATTGGCTGGTGTTATTATTGGTGGACCGAGTGTCCTTTTATTAATGTATTCTTTTTCCACCATCATAGATACATTGAAACATATTTATCAGATGGCAATTAAAAAACCAAAAGATGCAAAAGAAAAAGAATATTATATAAAATTATTGAAACAAAAAGCTGACAAGATTTATAACATCACGATAAAATTATTAGATAAATCAGATACTAAATCTAAAGATAAATATAAATCTAAATTGAAAGAATTAAAATCTAAAATGGATAAAAGTGAAAAATAAAATATTTTATTTTTTTTTTGGAGGAATAAAATGAAATTAACTAAGTCGGAAATCGATTACTATGCAGAATGTATAAAACATAATATGATTGAAAAATCAATATATGTTTTAGAATCAAATCAGATGAAGAATATATTGGAGTATGATAATCTGGAATTGGTCAAGAGATATTTGAGTGAAGGGCCAGCAAGCGCAATTGCTAAGGGTGCAGTTAAAATGGCAAAGGGTGTTGCCAAGAAAGTATTTCCTAGAGTGAGTAAATCACTTAAAATTAAAGATATGTTTAAAATGAGAATAACAACTATCGAAAAAATGCAGCAAAGACTTGTTTCCTTTTAAAAGAAATACCATCCAGAAAGAGATGGACTTGTGGGGGATGATCTCCTTAACTCTTCTATTTTATCTAGTATGAAAAAAAGAAATATTGAAAGAATGTCAAAGTTTGATAATATTTTAAAACAAGAAATGAAAAAACTATATGCTTGGATTGCAGGAGAAGGTGCAGCTAGTGCTGTTGTATTAAAAAAATATAACGATTCAAAGAAAGAAATGGATCAAAATAAATCAGCAATGTTGAATATTGGAAAAACACCAGAACAAGTTGAAAAATCTATAGAAGCAGGAAAGAAATATAGAGAAGCATTTAAATCGTATTTAAGTGCATCAAGAGAAATAGTTTTAAAATATCTATCTTCTAAAGGTGTAAGCGATACATCTTCAAAAGCACTGGTGTCTGCTTTATTTTTTGCTTTAAGTGCTATAGTCACAATTGGTTCTTTATTCATAATTCAAAAATTAACACCTATAGTCATGAAATTATTTTCAACATTGAAATCAATATTCAGTGGTAAGAAAGCAACTAATGTAGAAAAAGAAGCTCAAACTTCTAAATCTATTGTTAAGAAAATGGTTTCTGAGACAAATAAAAAATAACTTTATATAATCAAAAAAAGAGAGAATATATTAAACTATATTCTCTCTTTCTCATAATCATCCTCTTACATCCATCGTCCACCGATCTTCTTAGATCGTTTTTCCCAGTAAACTAAAGTACCTATTATACTGGCAATAATTAATACAATACCTATGACGATGCCTAAAATCATGCTAAACATTATTTCTCCTCTTTATCAAGTATCACTCTTCCCTTCTCATCATAAGTATTGCATTCATCAATATCCAAAATCTTCTTTGTCCTTCCTTCTTTAACACAAGAATCATCTCCATTGAAATGACTGCACTTTGTACATGTAGCAACCTGCATTTCTCATTTCTCCTTTTCCAACTTCGAAATTTTCTCATCCAGAATCCTTGCTATTTTGGTGTTTGCTTCATTAATTTCAATTTGTTTAAAATTATATTTATTTTGTAATGATAATGTCTTTGTGATTGAAAGCAAAGTAATTGCTATTGAAATTAATGTGATAATTATGGAACCTATTGTCATCCAAATCCAAATCAATGATGCATTCATGTTTCCTCTTTTACTTTATCTTTGCAATAGCAGTTTTCATAAGATCTTGAATGTAATCATTAACTTCTTCTCGAAGATCATTGAATTCATCATCATCTTCTTCGGGATAATGGGATTCAGCATCAATAGATTTTACATACCACGAAATTTCATCCTCTTCAAGCTTTTCATTTACCTGAACAAGAATGCAATCATTGTCTTCTAGAATTTCCATAAGTGCTTTCCTGATGTCTTTCTTCTGAGATGTTGTTAACGACATTTGAGAATTCCTCCCGTTGTTTTTCCTTTTCCTGTTTTTGTACACGGTCATAAGATCCAGGACTGCATTATCACTCATACAAATCCTCGATAGAAAATCCTTTTCTTTTCATCATTTCTCCTTTAGAATAAA
>JALOBK010000026.1 GCA_023228325.1 bacterium | reverse complement strand
TATCCGCCTCTCATTCGTTTGTATAATGTATGGGCTTTTTCTATGCCCATACACAGGACCATTCCTCCTGTCACTTCGACGGTTGCTGTCAGCAGCTGCCCATGATAGGCAATGAACATGCTGTGGTATATCACAGCAGGTCCGAGAAACATCATGATGTCTGAAAAGAATCCTTTGATTTTTTCCATATTTTCCTCCTTAATTATTTTTTTCCCATGTATATTCTTGGGTCGTTCCAGACCCATATATATTTTTAAATATTCTTTCATCTTGTGCCCGAGCGACATGCTCGGACCCAGTAGTAAAATAGTTATCTATCCAACTATTCATGATTTGTTTCCCTGTGGGATCTATGAACCATATCCCAACAACGAAAACTGAGAAAACAATCAAAATTGATAAAATTATTTCTTTTAATATTTGAATCATATTTCCTCCTCAATTAATTTCAAAATTTACGGCATCCATTTCCGGATGCCAAGATATTATATATGTAGATACTGTTACTATAAAAACATCAAATATAACGAACAAAAATAAATAACTCTGTTGTGACTCGGAGGATAAATGAAACTTAATTTTAATGATAAACAGATTTCTTTTTTAGCTGAATGTATACGTGAAGACTATATAGAAAATAATATGGGATTAATGGAAAGTGTGGATGTTGCAAAACATATAGAAAAATCAGATAATTTTGTATTTGAACATTTTATGAATGAAAATGTATTAATAGAACAATCTGGAGATCAAGAAGCAAAAAAACAAATATATAAAGAGGTATCCAATTATGTTGTTAGAAGTGGATATACATCTTATGAAAAAACAGTTATTTTAACTGAAAGAAAAATAAATGATTTTATTATAAGGACATTGGCCAGAATACAAAGTTATATTCCATTTTTTCCTATTCAGGTTAGAGTCCCAATGAAAAGTGTTGAACCAATGAGGAAGGGCTGGCCATTAAAATGGAGATTCTCACTAAGACAAGTTCCTGAAGCATACAAAGATGCAATGGAACAGAGATTGGAATCCAGAAGAGATTTTAAATATCTTGCAAGTGAAATTTTTGGTGCCATTGAAGATTTAAATTGGAAAAAAACAGGATCCAATGTTAAAACATATCTTCATGCGAATAAATATAGGACAATTAGAATGATTGATACTGTGATTATTGCAGCTAGAAAAAAATTAACAGGATTTGATGGTGCTGGTGAATCTCAAGCTGCATTGACTAGATATATGGGTGGATATTCTGAATTAGCACATGCAATATATAATATTATTATTATATTGGTTGGTTTTTTATTTGCTGCTGCATCATTGGCTGTCATTAAATTAATTTATGTTATAATCAAAAAGATAATGAAAAATATTATTGATCTGTTATCAACACCGATATCTGCACTGATGGGAATTATTAGTAGTGGGGTGTCTGTCTTATATAGTTTAATGGGTAAACTAAAAATGGCATTACCTAGAAAGAAAACAATTTTAAGACAGGGGAAAAATATTATTAAGCATGTCAATAGTGCAAAACGATTAACAAGTGAATCAATGGAAACAATTCAATATATGTCCAACAGATTAAGAAGAAAGTATTCCAAAAAATAGATAAGGGGTTAAAAATGATAGTTTCTTTAATGCATGCAACTCCTCCGGATGTTGTTGTAAAAGCAATCAGAATGTGTCATGATTCTTTTGACAATATGGACAGTGATTTATATTCATTGGGTGAAAAAGATAAAGATCTTATAAGAAAAGTTATATTGAATAAAGGACATGAATCTGTTTCAGAACATTGTTCTTTTACCTGGGAAATAAATGATATTTCCGAATATGCTCATGTTCATTTGATCAGACATAGGATCGGAGTCTCTTATTCAGTTCAGAGCACTAGATATACATTTATAAAATCATTTTTAAAGAATGATGAAGAAATAGAAAATTTTATTGTAAATACGCCATCAGAAGAATTAAATAAAATGGCAGTGGAATATTTATCAAAGATTAAAGAATTTTATCAAAGGAATTCAGATATAAATAAAGATATTATAAATCAATTTATTCCTAGGGTTTATAAATTAAATCTTATGGCAACATTTAATATTAGAAGTCTTAGGCATTTCATTAAATTGAGAAATACAAGGGCAGCACATTATGAAATTAGAAAGTTGGCTGAAAAGATGTTAAGAACTCTATCTAAAACCGAATATGCTATTTTCTTTGAAGATCTAATGGAGGAAAATAAATAATGCTATCAATATATAATTACAGAGATTATTCTGACTATGATGATGTTTTTCCAATTCCAGTATACGAGGAAATTGAGGAAAGAGGAATTTCAACTGAAGAAAAAATAAAAGAATATTTTGATAAAAAAGAATTATATGATTGCCTAAAATATACATTTACTCCTTATTTTTTGTGGATATCTCCAAAGGATGATGATCTAGTCAATATTGGAAATGATTTCTTTGAATATCTTGATAAACAGTTTAAAGAAAAATTTGATATTGGTTTGTTTGAATTATTAGGACAACCATTTATGGATTTGAGTATTCATATGGTGAAAGTAAATGTATTAAATTTTGTAAAATTTCTCCATAGGGATATATCTCAGATGGCAAGTCCCGGAGATATATATTACACTGAATATGCCGATGTTTTTAGAAAACTAGGAATTAATGTTGTTTATGAAATTATTTCTGAATTTAAGAAAATAAAGAATTTGGATGGATGAAAAATCTGGACAAAAAAAAAGAGTGAGAATTTTCTCACTCAAATAACGTAGCGCTTATCACACGCAACCGCAAAAATATACGAAATCAATATGCGTAATTTTCAATTTCTTCTGTTATGGTGTTCTCCAATAAAAATTTATTTATGTTTATGTGAAAATTGAAAAAATCATTTAATTTATTTTCTATTTCCTTCAAGTTTCTTAGTTCATATTTTTTATCTCTGTTTGATAAAGATAAGACGATTTCTTTATGTTTTTTATCATCAATTAACCCAAGAAGATTTATTTCTGTTAAAAACAAAAGACTTGTTTCTTCCTCAGATGTATTGGGATTGAAACATAAGAATTCGAGTTTTATAAAATTATTTTCTTTCACCAACGAGAAATCGGATAATACTCCATTTCTTTCTAGATTCATTTTTGCAATATTGCAAATTTTAGTTATGTCTTGGAATGAATTTTTTGATTGATCGGCAAATGCAATAAACAAACAAACCTCCGTTAATTTTTAGTATTCATTGAAAATTTGTTCAATATAATGCATCATGCCAATTATAATCATCATCAATTCCATTTTTGTTATTTACATTGGAATGATTTATATTTGTATTTTCTTTTTTCCCACTGTTGTTTGATGATGAGTATGGAAAAATATTTCTTCCATTTTTATAATAGTCATCTCTGTAGTGGTCACACACGCTGCTATTATAACCATATGATATATTTGAATTATTAACTATTCTGGTTGGGGAATGTTCTATTGGTCCTTCAGTATCTACTATTCTTTTTCCATCATATACTCTTTCTTGAAACTTCATGAATTCCCCGTCCTGGTTTAACAGCACAAATGTTTCGTTTGGGTTATCTTCCAGATTCATTTTAATTATTTCCCATGGAAGACTATTTAACATTTTTGCAAATGTTCGTGTGTCACTCCATTCACCTTCTTTGTCCTTTATTTTTCCAACGGATGAAATGGTTCCGTTATGACAGAACCATGCCTTTTTATTCATTGGAGGACCAAGATTAATTAAAAATGGATGAATATTATCTAAGTTTTTTGCACCTCTTGATGTCATTCTTGTATGAT
>JALOBK010000025.1 GCA_023228325.1 bacterium | reverse complement strand
GCTCTTCCGATCTAATTCAGATAATTCAATAAAAATTGAATCCGTGTCTGTATAAATAACATTGGAAATATTTGTATCCTTTAAATAAAATTCATTTGAAAATTTATTTAGAATATGATCAAAATCTATTTCTTCAATTTTTTCTTCTTTTCTTAAAGAATAATCTACCACCATTCCTGTCATCTTGATTAATTCCTGGCCTGTAGAAGTAATAGCAGATCCTAGAATTGGATTAAAATATCTATAATTTTCATTTGTTAGTGCACCATACATTGCATTTGCCAAAATCTTAACGGCCCACTGCGCAATAAAATTATTATTGGCTTCCAAATCCTTATTTTCTTTTGTAAATTTCTTCCAGTTAGATTTATACACTGATCTTAAATTATTCAGATCGGTCAAAATCGTATTATATAAAGATATTCCTTTTTCATGTTTTGAAAATATAGCACCATTAATTGTGAGATAATTTCCTTCTATTATCTTCTTAAATTGGTCTGATGATATTTTAATCATATGTTCTTTATCAGTATATGGGTAGCACCTTAATATAATTTTATCATCTGGCAATTTATTTTTATATAAATAATCATAGGAAATTTTTTCATCCACACTAGCCAATATAGTTTCAACGCCCATATTATATGTTCTGATGATAGATGGATACAAAGAACTATAATCCAAATCAATAACCCACTCATATAATCCACCAACTGGAGTTTTGACATACGCTCCACGAATTGGTTCCAATGCTTTACTTTTTCTATTGGTGATGATTGCTAAATCATTTTTTCTAGCAAACTTAACTAATAATCCATCAATCAAACCAATTGTTGATAACGATTTCTTCCAATCCACACCACAAAATGATCTCAGTTTATTCTGCAATTCAATATGCTTTACTTTTTTATTGATTTTGCAAATAAGAGCCACATCTTGTTTATTATATTCTATCATTTTATTTGGATCTCTTTTGAATAAAGTTCTAATATCTCCTTCATATGTGTGTTTTCCTTCACCCAATTCATGCTGTGCAACCATATCCAATTTATTGGATGATAATTCTCCCATCGAAAATCCTTTATATAATTCCAACATATCAAGGATAACAAACCCACTATAAAAAATATCTTTATATTTATGATTCACTCTGACACAATTCAATAAGGATAATTTTCTAACATCCATTCCAATCTTAAAAATTCTTCCGGCAATATATCCATAATCAAAGAAAGCAAACCACGATGTTAAAATATCAACATTTGTTTTTTTAAGATCCATACAAAAATACATCAGCATTTCTTGTTCAGTATCAAAGAAAAATGTATTTGTATTTTCCCATCTGTCATACAATATTCCGTTTGATTTTAGAGCAAGAGTTTTTATGCTGTCCTCATCAATCCCATATGATATCATACAAATTGGAGCAAACGCATCTTCATTGTTTGGAATTCTATTATGATTAGTTAAATCAAGCTCAATATCTAAAAATAATATTTTTGGACTGAAATTATTTTCTGGATATGACAAATAAAAATCAACAGTATGCCTATTTTCAATACTAAAATCTCTTTCAAACGTAGTATTATTTTTATCGTATTTTTTCATTTCTCTATAATTACCACGAATTATATTGCAATCTTTTATTTTGGCAATTGGTTCCTTTGTATCACAGGAATAAAAATAATAGTTATCTTTATTTTTATATCTATAAATTATTTTTTTATCTTCCTTGGTTCTAAAAATATAATATAAATGGTCATCAACATATTGAATATCAATCAATCCGGGATTGTCAAACTTAACCATCAATTCTCTTATTTCATCAGTTAAAAACGACACTCATTCCCCCATTCTTTCTTTCCAAATTTTAAAACTCTCCATGGATTTTGTATGAAATAGTATATCCCCATTGGATAAAAATATATCGTCAGCAACTAAAGTTATTCTCCCAAATCTTTTTTTCATTTCAAATTTGAATTTGTTCTTTGATTGTTGATAACATGCACCAATCAATTCTGTACATGCTAATCTTGAATCGTCTGTAAATTTGAAATCAAAATCATATGGTGTTCCAAGATATTCATATGCTTTTTTGGCTGCCATCATTCTATCTTCTATTGATAAATTTGGCCTAAAAACAACAAAATGGTCAGTCCTAAAAAAGTTTATAGCATTCTCTTTTATTACGCCCTCTGACAACGCATGAATAACTTGATGTTTTCCATCATCTTTACCAACGTATAATCCAGCGTGATTTAATTCACCCGGAATGAATCTGGCATCTAAGTATGAATCATATTTTCTAAGAAATACATCTCCAGGCTGAAAAAAATCATTCATTAATAATTCTACACAATTATATAATTCATCCCCTGAAAATGAAAATGTTGGGGGATTTATTCCAAAAACAAATCTGAATCCTTTTTCTTTTGTAATACTAAAATGAAATGTAGTGTCTCCAATAAGGGTGAATAAATATCTTTGAATATTGTATCGTATATTCATTTGTTTCCTCCATTAGTGTTTTTTAAACTTTCTGCCATAGCGTCCAATACTGAAATATGCCATAACTTTTCAACCCAATAAATAATTAAAAAAACAATAAATGTTGTTTTAAAATACATTAGGAAATTTACAGGCATCCCACCGACAATATTTCCCAACATAATAATTATTAATTCTTTATTTACTAACCACGTTATCCCTGCCAGCATAAATGAGAATATGGAACATATAATAAAACCAAACACGGTCAAGTATAAAATAGAAAAAAACATTAACCCCCCTCAAAAATATTGGCTTATACCATCAATATTAGAAAAATCAGCAATTGAATCTTCACTTTTATTTTGTTTAGCAAACATAGAGATTCCTGATTCTTTTATCAGCATCTTACTATAATCTATATTAAAATTTGCACATCCAAGGGGACCATTTCTATTCTTTTTGATATGCATTGTTAAATTATATAAATTATTTCCAATAATGTTGTCAGCCATATCTGCTTGCAAAAGACCTATAAAATCAGCATGTTCTGCTTTTTTTCTTGATTCTGTAACACTTCCCAATCCAGGGGTTTTTGAATTATATCCTTCCGAATTTAATTGTGTTGCAGTCAAACTTGGTATTCCATATTTGATTCCGACCATTTTCTGTTCCATTGTTATATGACCTAATTCTAATCTGTACATCTCTGTTTTATTAACCGATGCAAATAAATCCAAATAATCAAACACTGCCATTTTCGCCTTGAGCCCTGTTTTTGATATCATCTCATCCATGTAGATCATAGCATCATTGATATTACTACTATAGGGCAAAAGATATTTCATTACAATTTTTTTATTTGATTTCTCAAGATACTTAAACATATTTTTTGCATCACCATTTATAACTTCTCCCGATGAAGCCTTGTCATAATATGGAAGCATCCTAATTGTTCTCTCCAAACTTTCACCTATGAAGTTTTCTAATGTAAAATAAAAATATAGTCCATCTCCATTTTCTTCATTAAAAGCTGCACCACATAAAAAATTTAATAAAGCTATTGATTTTCCAACACCGGGTGTTCCACCAAAAATATAAATTCTACCATTTTCCAACCCACCCTTTAATATATTTTTATCAAAATTTTGGAATCCTGTTTTTATTTTTGATTTTGGATCATTATTTTTTTCTATAAGTTTTAAACATTCATCGTACGAATCTTCGTTTTCCAAAACAAACTCACTGGTATTCACTTTATCATCATATCGTTTTTTCAAAAGTGTTCTAATATATATTTTGCTTATCAAATTTTCATACGTTTTTATCATTTCATCGCCACCAGTAAAATCTCCACTCTCAAACTTATCCAAAAAATCAACTAATAGATGTTTATCCTCTTCAATTATTATTCCTTCTTTTTTAACCTGCAGCATTTCTAGAACAGACTTA
>JALOBK010000024.1 GCA_023228325.1 bacterium | reverse complement strand
ACATTTAAATCTGCTTTAGAACAACTAGAGCAAGAAAGAAAAATACCTAAAGAAAAAATACTAGATGCTATTGAACAAGCAATGGCAGCAGCATATAAAAAAGATTATGGCAAAAAAGGACAAATTATCCGAGCAAAATTTGATTTAGAAACAGGTCAAACTGATTTTTTTCAAATAAAAATTGTGGTTGATGAAAGTATTGTAAGAATTGAAGAAGAAACAGAAGAAAATTCTTTAAATAATTATTCTAAAAAAATAGAAAACGATGAAAGAGTACGCTTTAATGCAGAACATCATATTTGGATTGAGGATGCTAAAAAAATTAAAAAAGGAGTTGAATTAAATGAAGAAATAATTTTTCCCCTAGAACAAAAAGACGATTATGGTAGAATAGCAGCCCAAACAGCTAAACAAGTTATTATTCAAAGAATTAGAGAAGCCGAAAGAGCTTCAGTTATTGATGAATATGGAACAAAAGAAGGAGAAATAATTTCTGGAATAGTTCAAAAAATAGAAAGAGGTAATATTTATATTGATTTTAATAGAGCAATTGGAGTTTTGCCAGTAGAAGAACAAATACCAGGAGAATATTTTCAAAGAGGACAAAGAATCCGAGCTTATTTATATTCAGTTGAAGACACTATTAGAGGAATCAATCTAAGACTATCAAGAACTCATCCTAAATTTATTGAAAAATTATTTTCAGCTGAAGCGCCTGAAATTGAAAACAATACTGTCGAAATAAAATCTATTTCTCGAGAACCGGGGGCACGTTCTAAAATTGCTGTTTTTTCTAATGATGAACATATTGATCCTGTTGGGTCCTGTGTAGGACAAAAAGGAACAAGAGTTAATACCATAACTCAAGAACTTTCAGGTGAAAAAATAGATATTATTCCTTGGTCCGAAGACCCAAAACAATTTGTTTCCAATTCTCTTTCTCCGGCTAAAGTCCTTTCCATAGAAATAGATGAAAAAGAACATAAAGCTATTATAGAAGTCGCTGATGACCAGCTTTCTCTAGCTATCGGCAAAGGTGGACAAAATGTGCGCCTGGCTGCCAAGCTCACTGGCTGGAGAATAGACATCAAAGGCGACGGCAAAGAAGTCGCCTCCACCGACGGCGAAAAAGTGGAAGTGAAGGAGGAATAAAATTAAAAATCTTCTTTTCTTAAATATCTAACCAGGGTGTCTTTTAGGGCGCTTATTATAAAAGGCTTACGATGACGAATCGCATTATCTATATATACACCAATAGAATCTTTTACTTTTTTTGAATATCCATCTAAATTATCACCCAGATATTTGCCACTTTTTAAGATTTTTTGATGATATTCCGGTAATGAAAATTTATATGACTGTCCTGATATCTGGTGACTATGTTTATCAATAATAGTAGCCCAGCAAAAAATTTCATATTTATTTTTTAAATATTTGTGATACCCAACTTCCACTCCCAAAGCAAAATCAGCATTCTCAACTTTCTTTAACGCATTTTTTGCTCTATTAATGGAACCTATTTTAGTTTCTTTTGATGTTATCGGCTGAGTAGAAATTCCACTTTTTACTTCAATAGACTTAATAACTGCTTTTATCCCAAGTTCTTTTAAAACTTCTTTAAGATAGCTAATTTTTTGAAGAGAAGTTGTTCCAACAGCTATTGTTAATTTTTTCATATAAAAAGTATATCACTTATTAAAATAACATAAAAAAATATTAAAAATATTTTAGTATTGACAAAATCAATTTAATTTGTTATTTTATAAATAAATAACTAATTCATTGAAAACAAAATAAGGAGAACAAAAATGTTTAATTCAGTTAGATTAGAATTGACTGGGGATTGTGATATGCAGTGTCTTTACTGTCATGCTGGAGAAAAAAATTCAGTTCTATATCGCAAAGATGAATTATCTCATCAAAGATGGCTGGAAATTATTGCTGAATGTAAAGAACTTGGAGTGGTAAATTTTACACTCACTGGCGGAGAACCTTTCCGCTACCTTCGTTGGCCTGAAATAATAGAGGCCTGTGGTCAAGAATCAAGAGTAATAATATCAACCAATGGGAAACATTTTTCTCAAAAAAATCTTAATATTATTTCTGAACTCTCTCAGGTAAAAGAGTTTAGAACTAGTTTAGATGGGTTGGCAACTAACGATATAATACGCGAAGGTAGTAGTTATTTGTCTTCCATAAAAAACATTAAGAATTTAAAATCGTTTCTACCAGGATGTAAAATCATGATTCAAACGGTTGTTTATGAGCAAAATGTTTCAGAATTATTACCTTTATATAAAGAGCTAAAAGAAACTGGAATTTATTGCTGGCGTTTAAGCCAGCTCTGGAAAACAATCAGAACACAAAAAAACAGCCATATTGTAAATTTCTCTGATTATGATAGGTTGTTCAATGTGTATGTTGATGTTATAAAAAATCATCAATTAGATGCCAAACCTTTTCTTCTAAGGATAGATAATGTTTATTAT
The DNA here is from genome assembly GCA_023228325.1 of bacterium. NCBI lineage: Bacteria > bacterium. The sequence continues at coordinate 1,644 of JALOBK010000024.1, read as the reverse complement.
TCTTGGATAGAAAAAGAAGATTATGCTCCAATGAATCTTTCTGGTCACTCTTGTGAGTATAATTTTGCAAATATTTGCATTAATGCAAATGGTGATTTGATATTCTGTCCAGCATTAAACATCAAATACGGATCAGTAAAGAACAAATCCATAAAGGATGCAATAAAAGATTCTGATTGGCTTACTGATTTCAAAAAAATAACAGTAAATTCTCTTGGTTGCGGCAATTGTCGATATATAAAAATATGTGGTGGGGGCTGTCGCGCTACTCCATTTAGGTGGTTAGGGAAAATAAATGTTATTGATCCTAACTCATGTTGTATAATGCCTAGGGTAGAAAAAGTTATCTTGCCTCTATTGGGAGACGGTGAAAGATTAGCTTTTTCTAGTTTAATAGATCAAGAAGGAACATACCCCAATATCAACGAAAATAATGTAAAGGCAATGATAGATTAATTTTACAAAGAAAGGAGGTGATTACTATGGTACTAAAAAACGGATGGGGAAGTTAATTAATTTAACTAACCCGTCAAGACAAAAGCCGGACATAGAAATATGTTCGGCTTTTTTATATTAAAAAACTTAATCTAATTTAAAATGTTCTTTTATCATTTTTGCAACTTTTTTAGGAGAATTTTCAGTTGTATCCATTAAAAAATTATTTCTAAGTGGTGCTGGTGTTTTAAAATTTTCTCTTTTCATTAATTCTTTCATAATTTTCAAGGATCTTAATTTTTTATGCGACTTACGTGATTTATTTTTTAATCTTTTAAGCATTTCTTGTTCGGAACAAAAGAGATACACTGGACAAAAAATACCTCCTAATTCAGTTACTATTTCTTTAATTTTTTTTACAAAATCTAAATCAGTCATTCCAGTTTTAGAAACATATGAGTCTGAATACGTATGAGTAAAAATAAAATTATCTCCTGTACCTATTAATTTTTTTGTTAATTCAAAATAAAACCATTCTTTAATTTCAGCTTTCTCGACAGTTCCTGGCCTTTCATGGCCAAAAAGATCACCGAAAAGATCAACAATCATATGATTATGTAAAATTTTATATTTAGTTAATTTCGCAAGTTCTTTGGCAACAGTAAGCTTTCCAACGGCTACAAATCCGTAAATGAAAATCAAATGTGGTTTTTTATTTCCCATTTTTTTATTCTAACATAACTATGAATTTTATGTGTGAATAACTTTATCTTTAAAAGACAAGGTGTTTTTCTTACATAAACAACGCAACCAGGGCCAGAGAAAGAGTTCCGAGTAATTTTACTAACACGTGTAAGGATGGCCCAGCTGTGTCTTTGAACGGATCGCCAACAGTGTCTCCTGTGACGGCTGCTTTGTGAGCATCGCTTCCCTTTCCACCCAGATTTCCCATTTCAATATATTTCTTAGCATTATCCCATGCACCACCGCCGTTGGTCATAGAGATAGCCACGAACAATCCTGTTACAATAGTACCAACCAACATAGCGCCAACTGCTTGGAAACCAGATGATACAGAACCTGTAACTTTATATACAACTCCGAAAAGTACAACAGGAGTTAGAACAGGAAGCAATGAAGGAACAACCATTTCTTTGATTGCCGCTTTTGTCAACATATCAACAGCACTTGCATAATCAGGTTTAGCTT
>JALOBK010000023.1 GCA_023228325.1 bacterium | reverse complement strand
TTGGTGGACCGGAGATGAACATACAAAACATGAAGCAGAGCGGTGCAATAATTTTTTATTTAAACCGCGTGTTCACTTCAAAATAAAAGTAATTGGAGGTTAAATTGACATCGGGTGAGTTAAAAAAATTGAGACGGGGCGATCTAGAAAAATATGGAATTAAATGCAAGCCCCAAAATGTTCGAGCATGTGAGAATTGTAGTAGAGTAAGATATGAGAGTATTAGTAATGACGGAAGGCATATATTATGTTTTTGTGATTCCAAATATTGCACAAGATACTGGACTGGGGATGGATGTACAGCCGACTTAGCTGAACATTGTCCAGAGTTTCAATCCAATGTTTTATTCAAAATAAAAGTAATTGGAGGTTAGGTTGAATTAATGGATATTAAAAAAATAAAACGATCAGATTTTGAAAAACTTGGAATTAAATGCAAGCCCAACTATATTATTGCATGTGAAAATTGTAATAAGGTGAAATATATAGAGATTTCTGATGATGGGAGGCATATATTGTGTAATTGTGTTTCCAACTATAGAAGACAATTTTGGACCGGGGATGATTGCACGTCCATATGGTCTCAGAAGTGTCCGGATTTTCAGTTTTATCCTCTATTCAAAATAAAAATCATAAAATCTTAAGTAAGTGAGGTGATTTGGTGCCAGAAAAATGCAAGTATTGTAAACATAGGGTAACATTTAAAAATGATTTGAAAAAATATAAACATACCTGGAATATATGTTCTCTATTTGATAACACGATCGAATCATTAGAAAGTGGGTGTGAAAAATTTTTAAGTATATTGGGAAGTATTCATGAAATGTGATTCGTGTTTATATTTTCTCAACAAAACCATGCTCGATGACGATATTCATATAAATTGCTCTCAATACACATTTATTACATTTCGATCTAAACGCGACAAAATTTTGATTTCAAAATGTAAATGTTATAAAAATAATTTTAAAATCAAAGTTATTAAATGTTAAAGAAAATATATTGATTGCCGATCAAAAATCTAACTGTGCCAAAGTGGTGGAACTGGAATACACGTTGGACTCAAAATCCAATAGGCTTATGTCTGTAAGAGTTCGAATCCCTTCTTTGGCACCATCTCAAAATTTTAAGAGGAGAATTTGATTTGAGAAAATTATTGACGAAACCAGACGAAATGAAAGGAAAGATAATTGAAGATGTTGTTGTAGATAAAGATTATGGAAATACAACTTCAATATTATTAAGCAACAATGAGGCAATATTATTGATGCCAAATAGCTATGCTGATTATAATGATAGAGAAGTCATTGAAATTAAATTAGTCAGTGGAGGACACGTCAAAGAATTTTATTTAAGAACGGAACCATTTTACCATAAATGGGATATAGATAGAATAAAAAATTTAAAAATTATAACCGAAGTTGAAGCAAATGAAATAGACCTAATGGCAACAATGATTAAAGAAAAAAGAGATGAAATTTCAAATAAAAATTTCTTAAAAAGAAAGATGAAACACTATCTTGAAATTAAAGAAAAGATTGAAAAAAATGAAATATTACCAGAAGACTTTAACAACTTAGAAGAAAATGAGAGAGAAATTTGAATGATTCATATTGGTATTATAGGAACCGCGGGGAGAGGGGAAGATATTAAACTTCTTGATACTACTATATACGAAAACATGTGCGAATATTCATTTAGATTTATAAAAAATTATAAAAAAGAAGAGGTGATACTTATAAGTGGAGGAGCAGCTTGGTCTGATCATATTGCAGTTAATCTATATTTAAAAAATGTTTGTAACTCACTGATATTATTTCTTCCGTGTGAATTTAAAAATGGAAAATATGAGGAAGGTTCTGACTATAAATGTCCAGGGAATATAGCGAACTATTATCACAAAAAATTTTCAGATAAAATAAAAATATCATCACTAAATCAAATATCTGAAGCTATAAATAAAGGCGCAGCTGTCAATGTTAATTTTAATGGATTCTTTGCAAGAAATTTGGATATTGCAAATAAATCCGATATACTTTTGGCATTTACCAATACTGAAGGAAACACTCCAAAAAAAGATTCGGGAACATATCACACATGGAAGAACTGTAAATCGCTATTAAAAATTCATATTTCTATTTCCAAGTTAACAGATCTTTTAAAATTTGAGTGAAGGGAGTTGATGAGTGAAATATTTTAAATACCTTAAATATATTTTGAAACATAAATGGTTCGTATTCGTTGAGTGTTGCAAGAGAGGGCATCCGATACTTGGATTGTTTCACGACATCAGCAAACTATTACCATCTGAATTTTTTCCATATTTGGAATATTTTTATGGTGGACCACATCCGAAATTATCAGAAACATTTGGAGATAAAAGAAATGAACTTTTAATCCACAATGTCAAATTTCAGGAAGAGGTAGATATAGATTTTGATCTTGCTTGGTTATATCATCAGCATAAAAACCCACATCATTGGCAATACTGGATTCTTAGGGAAGATTATGGAAAAGAAGTAAAAGTATTAGAGATGCCTATAAAATATATTGATGAAATGATTTCAGATTGGATTGGAGCTGGAAAAGCAATTTATGGAAAAGATAACACTCTGAAATGGTATAAGAAAAATAAAGATCATATTATTCTTCACCCGACGACTAGGAAATGGGTTGAATATAAGATTGGGGCCGAGAATGAGAGATTTTGAAAAAGAATTGATTGAATTAGAATCTGATGTTATGAAGAAAAATTGGGATTCATATGGAGCAGCAGCAATTAACAAAAAAGTTATAAATGGAGTAAGAGAATTTTTAAATAACATTTGTATTGTTCCCGTTGCTGATGGGACTATGCAAATTGAAGTTCATTCTAACGGAATTGATTTGGAGATATATTTTAACAAAGGTGGAAATGTTGTTGATATTTATGAAAAAGTGGAAGAAATAAAATGAGAAAATCATTTAAATATGATTCTAAAAAACGAATGGTTCAATTAAGATGCAAATATGCCATCAACATTAAATTACACATAATCAAAAACAAAAGGAATTCATGTTTACTAAAATATACATGTAAATGCGAGAGACCGGTATGTACTTTTATTCCCATAGCGTGAAGAAAGGTCGGTTTGAAAAATGAGAGATCCTAAAAGAATCAATAGAATTCTTAAAGAATTAAAAAATATCTGGAAGGAATTACCAGATTTAAGATTGGGACAACTAATTCAAAATCTTGGTGATGTTTATTATATTGAGGATGATGATTTAATCAAAAGACTAAGAAAATTATATCACTTTGATGAGGATAAATAAATGGGGTTATATGATCACCCAAAAATATGTGAATCGTGTTCAAAATTAAAATACATTAAAAAAAATTGTTTTAATGAATTGAGAAGAAATTATGATGCAGTGGTATGCAAATGTTCGTTGGATAGTTCTCCGTATTATTCATTTGAACCTGATAAAAATTGTAAGGATAGATATTATATTTTTGAAACAACTACTGTCGATCTAGTATGTTATGTTAAAAAATCATTTAAAATTAAAATCATTAAAAGATAAGGAGAAATTAATATGTGTAGCAAGACAGAAATAATATGTAGAACCTGTTCAAAATTAAAATACATTAAATATCCTATTGATATTGAAAATCGTTATATTGTGGTATGTGAAGATTCTTTATCTAAAAAATCACATTATTTCTCATTTTTACCAAATGAGAATTGTAATGAAAAACATTATATTTTTAACCCCGATGAAGATTATTTATCATGCTATATTAAAAAATCATTTAAAATTAAAGTCATTGAAAGGTGAAAACAAGTGAGTGAAATAAAAACTGGAAAATTGTGTTGTTCAGAATGTTTACATATGAATAGTCTTAATATTGAGAAATGTGAGTGTGGATGTGGTCAGAATTTTATAAATTTAAATTGTAAAGCAACAAGAAATAAAATTATGATTGATGTCTGCACTTCCCATATTCTTAACAGTATTGGCTACTATGGAATCTCAAATGATTTATATTTTAGATTTTATATTGGGGAATTTAATATGTTTAATTGTAAATTATTTACAAAAAAATTAATTTTTAAAACGGTACGGTGCTAACATGAGTAGAAGTGATTGGATTTGTTGTTGTAACTGCAAAAAAAGAATTGGATGTGAACACATGTGTGGTGGGGATATAAATATGTGTTCACCTACAGAAGAATGTGAAAATATAAACAAAGATTGTTTTGAACCAGATGAGATGATATTCTCGATATCAGCTAGAAAAAAATATATGAACAAAAAATTATACAGGATAAAATTAATTAAATGTTAATTATTGTGTGAAAACGGGATTCAGACAATCCCGTTTTTTATTTTTCAATTAATTTTTTCAGACACATAAAAAAATGATCTTTCTTTTTTCTATAACAAAAATAAGGTTATAGACTAAGGAGGATCACAAAATATGAATGTATTTGTATATGGAACATTGAGAAAAGGACAGAGATTACATTGTGTTATTTCAAATTATATTGAAAATATTAATGATGGATATA
>JALOBK010000022.1 GCA_023228325.1 bacterium | reverse complement strand
TATTTCTAGATTTGGTTTAGCCGTAGATCAGGATTTTACCAAAGTTATGGTGGTTGGTGGATTTAATAAAAATAATACTTTTGCTGAGACCCATATATATAATATCATAACAAATGTTTGGGTATCATACCCATTAGACATACAATCTCGTGGGAGTAATTTTACAGTCCATGAACCTTCTGGGAATTTTGTAAATCTTGGAGGACTCGATTGGGCAGTTGGTGCTGATTTAACTCCCATTATTACTTTATTTAACCACTTCACTTTACCTGCTCCAATGAGTGCTGATATTCAAGTTTACTTGCAATACATTAATCTAATAAAAATGTATGCTGTTCCTGTTTTCAAACAGACATCATTTAGTTTATCACTATTTAACTGGAATAATTTAGATGTCAATTTGCATGTGCAACCAATTATAGATTCTTCATTTCCAAACGTATTTCATTTGAACCACAATATATTCTGTTTACAACCACTTTTAGTTAAATTAGATGGAATGGGAAATCAAATTGGATTAGAAGTTTCTGATGATGTTTATATTAAACAAATAATTGTCAGAGATCCACAATTTGCTTTGATGCCGGATACATTCTTATATACTCCAGATGATTCTACAAATATAACCCAACGAGAATCAAGAGATAAAAAATTAAAAAGACAGATTGAAGTTTTTAGATTGCTCGGAGAAAATATAGCAGTTGATGAAGCTCATAATAAAACATTATTACAAGCAATAAATCCGGAATTATATGATTTTGTTATGGATACATTATCTGCTTCAACTTCAGTTTATGATGATGCTATATTTGCATTTTTATATTTATTTGATGTGGTATCAAGATTTTATAATATCAATAGTGCATTCAGAATGTTAAGATTGGATACGTTAAACAAAGGAATAAATGAAGTCGTGAATTTTTTCAAACCAATTCATAGCAGATATCTTGGAGTGGGTTGGTTTGGTTTGGATTTTTCAGATCCCGTTGGTGAAAGATTGGCTGTTGATGATTATCTAAGAAGAGTTGCTATAAGCAACCACAATGAATTTTATAGTATTGATGATTTGATGCTGAGGCAAGCTGTTATACCAACAAATGAAATCATCCAGTGGTCATATAATTATGATGAACTTCCAGAAAATTCTCATGATGAATACACGATATATGAAAATCTTGACATGCTTTATAGACAGGGATTTACACTTGCTGATTATATCCAATGGTCTTATGATTATGATGACTCTGAAAATGTACACGACGAATATACAGTATATGAAAATTTAGTTCCATATTTAAGACAGGAATTGACTTTAAATGAAAAAACCCAGTGGTCATATTTATATGATGAATTACCAGAGAATTTACACGATGAGCATACTATATATGAAAATCTTGAAATAACTCAAAATATTGTTTAGTTAATAAAACTAAATATATTTATCCTATGGATTCTCCCGAAAGGGTTGGGATCTAACAATATGAACATGAAAAAAGGGTGATGAAATTTAAATTTCATCACCCATAAATTGCCCGTTAGAAATTAATTATCTTAAACTATTACACATAGTATAATACAAAAATAGAGCTAAACATATTCTAATTTTTTGCTTATAAGGACTGCTTATTTTAATATATAGTCTTGCTAGTTCTGAATTTTGTTTCATAAGTCTCTGTATAAATTCTTCAATTTTTTCTTTCAAAGATTTTTTATCAATTGTATATCTAGTTGACATTCTTTTCAATAATGATATAAAAAAATCCGTCTTAATAAAATCATCTGAGGATGAATTGTTTATAATTATATATAGCAATGGTTTTAAAACATCTTCTGAAATATGCATCGTTTCTTTAATAAATGGTTCAACATATGTCGGTCTAAATGCAACTTTATTACAAACATTTTTTAAAACATTTGCATCATATTTTTTGTAAATTAAGAAATTATTTATTGTATTATCTACCATCTGATCAATGCGTGTGTCGATTAAAAATTCTCTATCCTGCAATGAAACTATTTTAATTTTTCCAGATTTAATATCATAGAACTTTCTTGCTAGTGCTTTCATGCTCTGTTCCCAGCGTGTCCTAAAATCATATATCATTCTATACATGGCTGTGGATGTTTTGTCCTTTGGAACTAAACCTTTATATCTTTCAAATAAAACATCTGTTAAATAATAAAATGATTGTTGTATGGATTCCTTCTGATTAAATAAATGTTGTTTGGGCAGATTTTCAAGTGCCAGTTGATACGCGCCAGCATCACAATATTTAAAATATTTTTTTATTAATGAATAGTGCATTCTAATGTTAAGAAGTGTATAGAGACCCCTAGCAATATCGTATAATTTCAATTCAAGAGAAAATTTTAATAATATTGCCATGGATTTCGTGTATGGGTCTGCAAGTATTTTATAAATCGGCCAATCTTTATATACTGCTGGCATAAGATCTGATATTTCACTAAAACTTGTATCTAAATATTGCTGAAATAATCTGTTCATTGTTGGAATGGTTATAAGTATTTTGCATGAATTAAATCCTATCCAATAGTTAGATGTGCTAGTTATTAAAAATTTATTTATTTCGTGTTTATTTTTATTCAGATTTGCAATTAGTGTTTCTTTATCCATTTTTTCCACCTTATCCTATTCTAACATCAATATAAATATCGTCTTCATTAAACCAAATATATTCTGGCACATAGGATACCAAATGATCATAATCCAAATCTTCCATTTTATAATTAAATAAAATATCTATTTCTGGTTTCAGTAACTTTACATAAACTACGCCTTCGATTTGTTGTAAAATAGAAATAATTTCTGATCTATAAATAGGTTTATCTAATCCAAATCTGTTTGAAAAATAATTTAATAACGCTATTTTAGCTTTATCAATATATGTTAAATATCCATCCTTAGTATACATTATTGCTTCAATTTTTATTGGTAAATCAAAATTTGGTCTAAACCATTTGTATCCATCATAAAAATATTTTAAACTATCAAACTCATTGAAAATTATTGAGGAGATAGATAAGTAATCAAATCTCCAAGTTTCAGGTACTGTTGATAAACACAGTGCAATAGCTCCTTCTTTCCCATAAAATGGATCAGCTGGATTTGTGACTGGTCCTTTAATGGCAAACTGATCACCAGCTAAAAATCCAAGAGGCACATCAGTTCTATCAACAACAAGTTTTTTAACAGTTACATTTTCTGGGTTAAAATATATATTGCTCAATATTCCCTTTGTCTTTGGCATTTTATAATTGATAAATGTATTCATCATTCTCATAGAGGTTGAATCATAAAGTGTTATCATTTTTTGCAATACTTCTTTTTCAAATAATTTTTTATCATCAGCACTTAATGAATCAAACCAATCTTTTTCTATTCCAGGAACATCCAATAAATCTCTAACTGGAGGAGGTCCGGATGCAGTTTCAACTAATTGACTCTGTGTATAATTAAAAAGATTATATTTGATTATCGATGATGTTTTATATCTGGCATGTATAGTGGAACTTTTAAGAAGATTTATAGTTATTTCTAAATCCCCGTAAGGAATTCCGGCATGACTAAAATCGAATGTAAAATATCCACTGTCTGCTGTCAAAGGAGTTGGGGCTATATATCCCATCCAAGAAAAATTTCTTCCTCTCATGGAAACTAATGCTTCAACCCCAGTTAAATCGTATGTGGATTCTTTTGTATAATCAATTTTAAATGTAAATAAATGCAATGTATAATCGGATGACACATTTACCTTAGAAATAAATATTGGGTGTGTATCAACATCGGAAAATTCTACATTATAATCTAAATCTAAATCTCTGGCAATATAATAATATTCACCAAGCATTTTAGCATAATACACATGTATCTCATAGGGAATATACCAATTTATCCCCTCATATGCTCTAACAGTATATGGATAAATAATTACATCTGGCGGCATTATTATATCTCCTTATATTCCTGGAATTGTAAAAGAAGTCATCGGAACAATTCCATCTTTAAATGTTAAAACACCATAGGTATTTATTTCATTTACTTTTAAATCTGATCTTTTAAGATATGAAATTGAATCCACAAACGGAATGTCTGTTATTGCACTGAGTTGTTTAAAATCATCAGCACTGACCAATCTATTTAAAGACTGAAGACTTGCAATTGCGTTCTTTTTAATATCAGAATTCTCTTCCATATCCGACCCACCATATCCAATGGATGGGTTCGTCACATTGAAAGAAACTTCCTGCATTATTCCAGAAAGAGTATCTGATATTTGAATTCTATCTTTTTTGGAAACACTTCCAGTTATAACATTTCCTTTGGATCCATTGGACATGAATGTTCTTACTTTAATTATATCTCCTGGGGATGGTTGTTTACCAAATAAACCATTCCCAAAAATAATTATAAATTTATCTTTAAATACTTTTAAAATATATTTTTTATCTGTCATTTCCATTCCAATGCTATTCAATGATTTTTCCCATAGTGTATCATTGACGTATAATTCCACATCGGTTAACATTGAATTCACATTTATTGGCTGTTCAATAGTATAAAACTGGAATGGCATAATGTCATCACTGACAGTATATTCATAATTAATAGTTTCTATTTGATCAAAATTCACAATGAAGGATAAAGTTCCAGTCACTGCATTATAATCGTAAGGCAATAATGATGTTCCAGTTGGAGTCTC
>JALOBK010000021.1 GCA_023228325.1 bacterium | reverse complement strand
AACAATCAGAGCTATAAGATCACAAAAAGAAAATAATTCAATCTTCGTTATTGCAATGTCAATGAAATTTGGGGAAGGAAATAAAACAGAAAAAAGATTGTTATTAGGTGTTGCTTGTTATGCCTATGATGATCCAACAAAAAGATTCATGGATTATCTTGGATTAAAAGAAGGAGATTTTGACGATAGTTACATAACGAATTGCTATAGCGGAAAAGATGAATGCGAATACACAATGTTTGAAACATACGCAAAAAATGGTGAAGAATTAATACCACTCAATAAATACAAAATCCCAGCCGAGATAGCAGAAGAATTAGATTCTAAATTTGTTGGTGTTCCTAAAGAAACATTTGAAGAATTTATCGAATGGCTTAAAGAAAATCTACATGATTTCATTAGGAGAGAAGAAGCAAAAGAGTTGATAAAGAAGATTCAAGGAAATAAAAAACGTGTGAATCAGGGAGATACATATATTGCATCTAAATTGGGAATTGAAACTCCAACAAGTGATATTGGGAAACAAGAAGAACCATTGATGATTCAGATGATGAAAGGGTGAATATGGGACAACAACTTCATGTTGGAAATGTTAGAGGAATAAAAGTAGATAACAATGCAGCGTGGCATTCAAGGGATTATCCAGATGGAAAAATAACATATTGGTGTGGATCTTGGGGAGAAAGAACACCAAAAGAATTACTCAAGGAATGTCAAAGCATTATCATTGATTTATTGATACAGCATCCGGATTTACTTGATGATTTATAGTGAGGAGAAGAAATAGATGGACAAAGTAAAAGAAGAAAAAAGAAGAATTTTGAGAAGAGAAATAAAATTAATGGCGGAAGGAATATGTATCGGAGACGATTGCACCCCAGAAACAGTAAAAAGGCGCATTACAAATAAACTCAATGAATTAGCATATTCTAACGAATATATTTTTATAATAACAACAGAGGATATCTTGGAAGTTATAGATGAATTATTTCCAAGATATAAAAATAAATGTGAAGCAATCATAGAGGGATTTGAAAAAGGAATAAAAGATTTTAAAAAATTACAGCGAAGGAAGAGGTAAAAAAGATGGAGAATATTAAATGAAATGTCAAAAGTGTGGGAGTAGACGAGTGATACATATTCAAACAAAACACAGTGATGGTCTTTACTGTGAATTCCAGGAAGAGATGTATGAGGGATATAATCCAAAAATTCCCAATACTGGTGAAGATCCAGATCAGATTATAATGGATTTTTGTCTTGAATGTGGTCAGGTACAAGGGGACTGGCCTGGAGAATTTGATGTTGAAAATTTTAATACAAAACAAAGGTCAAGAGGCAAGCAGTGAGAACAATTTCTTTCTATGAAGGATTTAAAGATCTTAAAATTGGAATGGTAAAATGGACATTAGAAACTAATGAGAGATATTTTACACACCGGATTGATACTATTAAGAAAGGTATTGGGGAAGCTTTAAAAGACATTGCAGACATCAGATATAATTTATCACGACTGGACATAGGAAGAGCTGACGATAACATTAAACTCTTGGAAAAGAATCTGAAAATTTTATTAGATGATGACATTGAAAGAATTATGAATCACATGGAGTGAAAAATAAGATAAATCGTAAATAAGGAATGTATGAAAGGCGGTGAATGAAGTGAAGAAATACTGCATTGGTAGTAGTAGACATTGTAGAGCCGTGAAGAAGAATTATGCAGACGGATCATTTTCATGTAGACTAGGTTATCCTATCAATAATAAGCCACTCCGTAATTTATGCAAGTCAACAATTTATCTACCATGTCCAAAAGTAGAATGTCCTAAACCGATGACATGGGCTGATTTTTATGACTCTCGGAGTTATCATGAAGATTAAACTATTCTTTGCATGGTATGATTTCTGGGTAGGATTTTACTGGGATAGGCAGAGTAGAACACTATACTTTTTTCCACTCCCGTGTATAGGACTGAAAGTAAGTTTTGAAGGAGGTAAGAGATTAAAATAAAATTATCAAACAAAATTCAGGAAAACCAATTACTGAGAAAAAAGAACAAAGAATTAAAATCCAGAAATGAGGTATTAGAAAATAGGTTAGAAGAAATTAACAAATTCATTAAAGAAAATGAGCACGCTTGTGATATATGCAAAGAATTATCAAACGGTCTTAAGAAAGTTGAAGAACTGAGAGAGTTGTGTAACAAATTGATGGAGATAAACAATGGATAAAATTTTTGTCGCTTGTATCGATGTTGATTCGGAGAATGGCGGTGAACCTTTTATCAAACGAGGATTCATTAATGAAAATGAAGCCCATAAATACGTAGAAGAACTTGAAGTTGTACACCCCCATATAGTTTACTTTGTTGATACAATTTATCTCGATGGTATGGTGACTAGATCACATCCAATTGAGATGGAAAATTTCAATAGAAAAACATAGGAGATGTAAATGAATGAAGTAAAAGAATTAAAAGATATTTACAAAGATTATAAGTTGATAGTAGTATATGATGCAAATTCTAAAAATCCAACTTATACTGGTGATGGATGTGCAGATTCAATGATCCTAGAATTATCAGATGGACTAAAAAACAACAAAGAATTCCCCATAATCATAACATTGAACAGTCAATATCTAGTTGAATATTTTAGAATAGCAGTTATTAGAAAATTAATTAATCATCAAAATATAGTTTTACATCATCAAGAGAAATATGCATCAATGTTCGTAGATTGTCATGGAGATTTATCTGATTACATGATGGATGCTCATGAAAATGAACTAATGGAAATATTACAATGGAGATATGCGCATCGGGACAATGAGATAAGGAAGGTGTGATGAGAACAATTTCTTTCTATGAAGGATTTAAAGAGAAAAAACCAAAGCATGGAGATATTATTTATTATCTCCGGAATAGTTCTGGTGTATATGGTTTTGGCCCAGGACAGGAAGAATTTGATAAAATAACTATAGAAAATATGGATATTGATATAGCAAGAGTAGAATACTCATGGAAACGAAATGGAACAAGAAAAACAGGAAACAAAACGGAATTTGTATCTGAATCATATGGATACGATGGTGAAGATCCAAAAGAAATGAAAGAAAAATATAATTTAAGACTTGTGATCACACTATGCGGAAATAAAGAAAATTTTGCATTTGCGATGAATGAAAACACACTATGGAATTATGTCAAAGATTTCAAATTATTAAGGGACAGAGGAACGGGAAAAAGAGTGGTTAACAAAAGAAGACATGGGTGAATGAATGAAAAGAAGATAGTTAATTAAAACTATCTTCTTTTTTTGTATTCATTTTTTATTCCCAAAATTTTAAAGAATTTATAGTATCCGACATAAACCATTTAAGGGTTGGATATTCTTTTCTCCCACCCCAAACATATTTAAATATTTGTTTCAAATATCCATATCTAATTCCTCTAAATAAACTACAATTCATTCTGGAACCACCCATATATATTTTTCTCCTTTCAGTTAAACCATATACTGAGAAAAATATCTAATTATGTCTGCAATTTTTTTAATTATAATTTCAATCATCTCTATTATCAAAATAAAACATAGAACACACGGGCCAACGGTAAAACTAAACAACATTCTTCTTATTTTATTTTCTAGTAATTCTATGCCAAAAATATCATATTCAATTTCTGATGGTTTGGTTATATGATTGACTAGAAGACCAACAAGACCGTACAACACTAAAAATAATTTCATATTACATTCCATTGGCTATAGCAGCACATACAAATACAGCAATAGTAAACAAAATTGATCCAACATAAATTGCAACAAGAATACCAAATGCTTTTAATAACATCTTTAAATACTTCATTTCTTTCCCTCCATTAACCTTTCAAATAGACTCATCTATTATCCCCATCACCCTTAATTTTATTCTCAGCTTTCCTCTTTCTTAATTTATCAATATTCTTTTGAGCAACACTCTGAAGATCTAATCCCAATGTCAAACTTAATTCAGATAGATACCACAACACATCTCCAATTTCACTTCCAATCTTCTCTCTATCTTCATCAACAATAATACCATCTTTATCTCTCATTATCTTTTTTAATTTACCTAATACTTCTCCAGCTTCATTTGCTAATCCTAAAGCAGGATAAACCCAGTCTGTAGGTATGGTGTGTGAAGATTTATTATTTTTTGGTGGTATACATATATGAGTAGATGGATAAACAGCCATAGAGTGTGCTTCAGATTGATATTCATTAAATCCTAATGTTTTAGAATTTTTTAAACCAATAAGATTATAAACAAGAGCATTGTGTTCTGCAACAACATCCTCTGGTAATAAATGTATATCTGGTTTTTTGGTAACATGTATATGTCCATCTTCTACTTCATAAACCCAAAATTCCGGATCTTTGCTTTCTTTTAAAATATTTTCAACCATATCCCCCAGTATCTCCAATTCCTCTTCAGATGGTTTGGTATCTAAATCATAATAGCAATCAATTTTTTCTTCATTCTTTTTATTTTCATCTTGACAAATACCATCACAACATTCTTTATATTCTGTATGATCGTAATAATCCGGATCATAACATTTTTCATAATCTTTATCATGATCACAAGAACAATTTCTATGAGTTCCTTCCTCTGGATTCCCCATATCAATTTTTTTGATATTAACTCCAACATCAACTAATGATTTTGGAATTAAAGAATCAATATATTTATTATCCTTATCAACCCAAACAACTATTGGTCTATTCTTAAAATCCATTACTTATTTTCCTCCTTCTTCTAATAATTTTTTCATTTGTCATCA
>JALOBK010000020.1 GCA_023228325.1 bacterium | reverse complement strand
GTCCGGCCATTCGCCGAGCGGCAGATCGGTATGGAGACGCCACTCAGACGCCGGGCGGCTGTAGTCTCCATCGTCCGGGTATATCTCCACCGGCACCCAATCGCGCCGCCCGGCGGGGAGGTCGTCCCGCAGGTGGTGTTTCTCGCGGATGTCCGAGTGTCTGTCCGTGCCGCACATCAGCACGGATGTTCGAGTCACAATCATACTCGCTGGTTTACACATTTCAGTATCCCTCCTCCATCTCGCCGCGATCGGGCGGAGCCCACGGCTTTGCTTCCTCGGGTTTGTAGTTGCTCACAAAATAGATGTCCGGACGATAGTCGACTTGCAATCGAAACAGCGGGCCGGATCTGTTTTTGCGCGCGATGAGGTGCGCCGTGTCGACATCACAGAACCCGCGTTCGTTCGGCTGCTTCTTGCGCTTGATCTCGAAAATCATCGAGCAATGAGACCTGCTCTCCAGCTCTGCAGTCTCGCGGAATCTGTACCCAGTCGAGCCGTCCGATTCTTGCACGATGTTGACCTGCGACGCCACCAGGATCGCTGATCCAAGCTCGCGCCCCAGTGCGATGGCCTGGCTTGCCACCTCGCCGACGGCGCGATACCGCACAGCCGATGTCTTGTCGGCGACCTCTTGCGCGTAGTCGATGACCACGAGGCGGACGCCGTCGAGCGCCCGGGCCTTCTCCATCACCTTGCCCATGTCTACATCCGAATCGTCGAGCACGTACACGGGCAGGTTCTCGCGTCGTAGCAGGGTAGCCGCTTCCATGTGCGCAAGGGTCGCGGCTCGGCGTGTGTCCGCCGGCATCCACGGAGCTCTCTTCCACAGTGGCGTCAGTGACCTGCGAATGATAGCGCGCTCGGCGAGCTCGCCGGTGGACATCTCAGGCGACACGATGAGCACAGGACCATGCGCCGCCGCGCGGAACGCCCACTCCTGGACGATGGTTGTTTTACCATGTCCGCTTGGAGCGCCCAGCAGGTACACCGCGCCGGGCATCATCCCGCCCCGAAGGGCCTGGTCGAGCTTGTCGATGCCGGTTTGGACGCGGCCGCCATAATCCCCTGCCGAGTACCGGGCCAGGTCGTCGAGGGTGGCGTGGATGACTTCGCCGAGCCGGACGAGCCCGGCGTGTTTCTGAAATTCGATGAGCTGATTCAGGTCGGCGAGCGTACCCTCGTAGTCGGCGGCGTCGTCCTTCGGGCCGCCAGTCCAGAACGTCGTCACGCTTGCGGCGAGCCCCGTCAGCGCCCCTGCGATGGACTTCATGTGCGCGCGTCCGGGGTCGTCGTTGTCGGCCCATAGCAGCACGTGGCGGCCGGCACATACCGGCTTGAGTACTGAGACGGACGGACAGGCGGCCGCCCCGCATACCGTGCCGTAGGCAGCGAGACCGAGCCCCTCAGCCGCGATTGCCGCTTTCTCGCCCTCGCAGATCGTTATCCTGTCGCCGTCCTCCCAAATACGATTTCGATCCGGCCGGTACAGTGGCAGGTCTCGGACCTTGAGCCCCTGGAGTCCGGATTGTCCGTTGCGCCTCCAGAAAAAATCCTTGCTCCCGTCCGCCTTCTCGACGCGGACATGCTCTACCACATCACCGGGGCCGATGACCAGCTTGTAGACCGTTTCGTTGCGCGGCCGGTTGTCCTTCGGCGGCATGAGATCCGCCATGGTCAGGCCGAGCGCCGACACGATGTCATCGGTGGAGCACCCAGTGAAGCAGTTGAGGAGGATGCGCCCGTCGTCGCCGGGAGTCACGGATAGGCTGTTGTGCCTGTCACCGTGGCCATGGGCCGGGCCTGGACACCTGGCGGTGAATCCCTTGCCGTTTGGTCGCACCCCTTCGAGTCGCCGCATAAAGTCATCCAGTGTCATTTCTCTACCCTCTTCACCGCGCGGTGGAGCCAAAACTTAAAAAGCCATTTCATCGGCTGTCTCCATGCGCTGGTACACCTTCGCCCCGGTCCGCTTGATGTCGTCGAGCAGCCCGAAGTGCTCCGCAATCGCCGTCAACCGCTCGTCCAGGCGGACCGTATCGGCGACCGAGTACAGGCGCTCAAGCCAGTCTACCGCGCCGGTTGTGTGCCCATCCCGCCCGGTCCTCGGGTGGCGTCCATCGCGAAGGAGCATCGTTGGCCCGAAGTTTTTGAGATCTGCCACGCCCGGATCCCTGGCGCACTCCATGATCGGCGAGATGAGAATTTGCCACTCGGCATAATCGTCGGCGGTCATCCGGTGGCGGATGCTCTTCGTGGTTCCCTTGAGGTCGCCACAGTCACGATCAAAAACCTGGTTGAAAATTTTGAGGAAGGTCAAAGCCAACTTTTTATCCTCCTCATTGACGACAGGCGAGCTTGCTCGCTTCTTATTCTTCTTGTCTTTGATCTGATCTGGTATGTTCTGATCTGTTCTGATCTGTTCTGAGGGGTTATTTTCGGTAACAGGCTGTAACGCTTGGTTACGGTCGGTTATGGATGGTAACGATTTGTTACTATCAGTTATTTCAGTAACCGATTGCAACGCCTTCTGTCGCTCTCTCCAACGCCTTTGTTTATCAGCGTTTTTCTCTCGCTTCTCCTCTTCCGATGCTTTGCGCCGGTAGTATTCATAGTTGAGGATTTGGAAACCGCCGTCTACTTTTTCGATTCGGCGTCCGTCGTAATCGGGGCATCGGCTGTATGGGTCCGGAGCCGACAGCCTGTCAATTGCCTCAATACACTGTTGGAGATTGACGCGCGCCGCGTCAGCGAGTCCGGGGACCGAACACTCAACCACGCCATATTGATCGGTCATGGCGAGCATGGTCACCCACACAATTCTCACGTGGTCCGGCTCACGCCAGATTGTAGAATGGATAATGGACGAAAACAATTTGGTATATCCCATTGTCAATGTAACCTCCTGATGGTTACACCCTAACCTACTGGCCCGCGGCTGTCAAGGTTTCCGTCCTCGCCCAGCCGAGCACGCCGGGAGCAACCGGGACAGCCACGCCCAGCCCGTGGCGATACGCCTCGCGGATACCCACCGAGAGCATATGCGCCGGATAGGATACCCACCCGCGCCGCGCTGTGTAGTATAATGTCAGCGCCGCCCTGGCCTCCTTGGCCGCCCAGACCTCCCAGACCTCCCTGGCCTCCCAGGCCGCCCTGGCCGCCCTGGCCGCCCAGACCTTCCTGGCCTCCCAGGCCTCCCTGGCCTCCCAGGCCTCCCAGGCCGCCCAGGCCGCCCAGGCCTCCCTGGCCGCCCAGGCCGCCCTGGCCTCCCAGGCCTCCCAGGCCGCCCAGGCCGCCCAGGCCGCCCTGGCCGCCCAGACCTCCATGGCCTCCCAGGCCTCCCTGGCACTCTCACAGCGGCGCAGCTCCCAGTCCAGGCCGCGAGCCTGGAGCGCCTCGCGTAGACCTGCCTCGACTACGGTCGGGTCGTACAGCGGACGACCGAGCGCCTCGCGCCATGCGAGCTGCTCGTCCACCATTTCAGCGGCGAACTCGCCGAACGGAATAGACAGCTCCTCGATAGCCGGTTGCAGGTCGGTGACCTCCTCGACGATGAGGAGCGACCCCGCGCGGCATTTATTGCCGCGCTCTACCAGCGCGGGGATATTTATCACAGGACTGCCGTCCGGGTCGGCGAGCTGCGCGCCTTCTGCCGCCTCGACACGAAGGAGCCGCGAGGGCCGCCCGTCCGGCCACAGCCCTGCGATACGGAGCGCGGTTGCAGCCGAGCGGCAGAAATTCCACCCGGCCCCACAATCGTCCGGGCCGGTATCGACCGCCACGGTGGGCAACTGGTACGGGGTTGTCCCGTCCCACACGGGATCGCCGCCATGGACGGGCGGACGCAAATCGTGAGTGAAAACCTTATAGCCTATCATGTCTCTCTCCTTTTTACTGCCGCTCAATCGCGGGATGCCTGATAGCATTGCAATCACCGTGCCAGTCCTCCAAGTTGCGTGTTTTCAATAATTTCGCATAGTTAGACATGCGGACCACCTATTTCGAGGCCTCGAAAGTGTGGCAAAACGCTACACTAAAACCGGCTTGTGGCAAAACGCTACACCGATAAGTGGTTGAAATCACATAGGCTTTTGTCAATATGTGGCATAACGCTACACTTCTAGGCGAGACTTGGTAAGCTGAACCGTTGAAATCATTAGCTTTTTTGTTGGCACGGACTGTGCAATAGCTCTAGGTGTCCGCAATTGAGCGGCAAAAAAGGAGAGAGACATGACTAAAAAAGAAGTTATAACCCTTCTCGTCAGAGAGGGGCTCATAGTCCGCAAAACGGCGGACTATGAGAACTCGTATCAGGGGCCATGCTCCTGGTACGAGACCACCCCCGCCGGAGACGCAGCGAGGGTAAACCTCATCCGGTCCGGGGCCGGATGCGATTTGTCACCAGGGGACGTGGTCCCCTTGGTGGCGATCTACAAGGGGACGACCCCCTTGTGGGTTGAGGAAGACTAGACAATATCGCCCCCCACCCCGGGGCGATAGAAATAGGGGCCTATGCGCCGCCGAGCGACGCCATGCTGGCCATCCCCGCGACTCGGCCGAATGACCCACGTTACGGGTTGGCGGGCGCGGGCCCGCCCCTGCCCTCGCTGAGGGTGGAGGCGGCCCCACGGCCGAGAAAAGGGAGAGAGTCATGAAGTACATTATGAAGTACATTATCGAATGGCAAGGAGAATACTGGACCGATAGCTACGGGTGGTCGCCCGAAAAAACCGAGGCGTACAGATACGACTCACATGAGGCCGCCGAAGCCGCCTGTCCATGCTGGCAGGCCAGGATCATAAAAGACAAGGACTAACGGGCATACTGCCCGGCCCGGGCTGTTTCCCCACCCGGGTTTTTTGACTTGGCGAGGGCCGATCACCCTTGCCCCGTCGTGAGGGATCCGACGTTATAACCTCCCTCCGGTTTGACTGATCAGCGTTGACCGTAACTATGCAGGTCTGACACCGGAAAAGCAGCGGCGGGTGGGTGAGAGGCCCACCATTTGGCGGACGAGGTGCGGGTTACTCTCCTTTCCCGCGCGGGTTCGACTCCCGCG
>JALOBK010000019.1 GCA_023228325.1 bacterium | reverse complement strand
ACCTTGCAGTTTCACCTGCTAGATTATTTGATTCTGAATTGTTAATTAAAGATAAAATGGAGGTAATGCATGCCTAAACAAAGTTTGATATCGATGGCTAAAAAAGCTGGAATATCTAAAGAAAAAGCAGAAAAATATTGGGAACGTGCAAAAAAAGAAGCAAATAAAAAAAGAAATAAATTAAAGAAAGATTCTTACTATGCATACACCATGGGAATATTTAAAAAAATGATTGGAATGGAAAGTTCTGGTGGTGGGATAGCTGTATATGAAACACCACATGAAACCAAGACAAAAAAAATAATTAAAGAAAATATGTTTGTTTCTTTTGCAAAAAAACTATTGGAAAGTTTAAACATAAAAAAGACCCAGGACAAATAACCCCTGGGTCTTTCAAACTTAACACACCAAGTTAATAACTTCTTTTTCTTCAATTTTAATTTCACCTGGAACATTTATATCTTTTGCAATTCTTCTTATAGGATATTCTCCTACTCCATCATGAAACAATTGATCCATTGTGAAATTTTCAATTTCTCTTAATACGTCAACTCCAAGATATGGAAACCAAACAGTCAATCCAAAATATGTTGCAAGAGAATCGATTGTTTCTATATATGATGGTATGCTATTTTTTATTATATTTTCATAGACCTCTGCATTTTTGTTTTTATGATAATCACATCCACCAAATAATTCTTTTGAAAAATCACAAATTATTATATGTTGAATATATTTTTTTTCACTTATTTTTTTAAATATATTATAGTATTGTGATAATATACTTCCAGGTGTACCAAATTTAGAATCACTTAAAAACTTTTCTGATTCTTCAATATCTGAATTTGATATTGTATATTCAAATGTTCCCCATATATTTCTGAAATGTTTTTTTAGATACATGCTTGGGTTTACTATTTCTGGGGAACTTATACTTTTTCCAAAAATATTGCACATTATTCTTTCATCTATGGCTGATAATTTTTTTAATATTATTTTTGATGCTATATCATCAGAGAAAATAATATGCTTTGAAACATGATTTTGTTTTTTCATATGATCATTTATTCTTTTCATTGTTAAATCTAACATTTTATCCAATATATTTATTTTGGTATCTATTGACATTGCGGTGTAATATCTTTTGAAATTCTTAAGCTTTCCTATAATTTTGTTTTTTCCAGCAACCATTTGTTAACTCCTTGTTTTTAAATTAGAAAAAAATGGGCTTAAAGCCCATATATTTTTTTAACTCAAACCAAACTCATTGTTGCAAAAGTCATCCACGATCTTCTTTGCAACTTCGATCTGGTCAATATCCGGATTCATCTCATGATACTTCTTTGCAATCTCTTCAGCAACACCGTTCACTCTGTCAATGTCGATGTTGTTGAAAGAGTAGTATCTTTCTAGCACGTCTTCCCTGGCAATATTCACCAGGGCTTCTCTCACTTTGCTGAGTTTGAGTCTGTTGGTTTTTGGATCTTTCAACAGGTCAAAAACTTCTTTTGTGATTGTTTCCTTTTCTCCTACCATAAAAACCCTCCTAAAAAATAAAATAAAAAATTGGACTTCATTAAATTAATATATGTATTATTTTAAAACAAAAAAAGAAAGAGGAAGAATTTAAATTTCTTCTTCCTCTCCGAAAAAATACTCTATGATTGTGGCAATACCCGCCACAATCAATAATGCTATTGCTTTTTCTCTTGCTTCTTGTTTCAGTTCTTTTAATACATTTACCAGTGTGAATTCTTTCATTTTCCCTCCTGTAATATTTTGCGTGGTTGGAAAGGGAAGTTGGTAGGGAACTTCCCTTTCCCGAAATCCCATTGTTGTTTTACGCTTGCTCGGGGTAAGCAACAACCTGTCAACCAAGACAGGACAAAGGTTGGGGGTCTTTTTTAAACTCGTACCCCCTACCGGACGAGTGCATATTTTGGTATCGTATGTTTGCTCATACGAATTTGATAACGAAGTTTATTCTTCGCAGTGCTAACGCCACCTGACAACGGGTTATTTTTATTTATAGTGGTTATATAACCATTCCCACTCTTTGTCATCCAGTATTAAACTGGAAAGAAGTTGATATGATCCTAGATCATATCAAGTTGACATGGCCTCCTCCTCGAACTGCGGAAAAGATTCCGCAGTTGTCGATGATAACAATGCATTGATACCATCGATCAACAGAGAAAGGAGATACATGATCAATGCGATTGTCGCATACGCAAGTGTTCCTGTTGCATATACGCTTAACACATTGATTAAACTAGCAACCACGGCTGCCGCAGCCATGATCCTTGCGGAATCTAATGTGATTCCATGGATCTGACTCAACAGCTTTATTGCTGTTTCTCTGAAACTCATTTATTCTTCACCACCTTTCACTTGAAAAAATATGAGTTTAAAAAAGAATAACTTTTAAACTCAATAGAGTATATATGTAGTTATATTTCTCATAAAAAGAACACAGAACAAAAACAAATAACTAGCTTAAATTGTGTTTATAAGGGAGAAATCAATGGCCAATGATGATTTAGATTTTATCGATATTAACAACAATATCAATGATATCGGTGGAAATGATGATATTATTTTTGATTCCAAGAATAAAGGTGTGTTCAAAAAAATATCTTATGCAACATCTAAATTAAGTGCAGCTATTTCTGATGTCTATGAAACTGTAGATGAAGAAGCTGAAATAGAAGAAGCAAGAATTGCGGCCACAATTCTTTCTGGTGGAAGTCCTTTAATTGCACATTTCCTAGAAAAAGGTATACAGAAATATGTACCAAAATTAAAAAATTCTGTTTTGATGTTAAAAAGGAAAGCTAGTGATTATATATTTAAAAAGAAAAAAATAGATGAATATGATAAAGAATTAGATAACATTTCCAAGTCAGATATAGATCAAGATGAATTTGAAAATAAACTTGGAAAATTAACTGATAAATTTGAAGAATTAAAAGTAAGCAAATCTACAAAAAGACCAGGAAGAAGAAAAACTGTAACTAATCTCAAAATAGAAAAACCAATTGTCAAGAGATATGAGACATCTGGTTTGGATAAGATAGAAAAATCTCAAACTTTTAATTTAAATGAGATGTTTGAGATCAGAAGAAATAAATTATCTGGCCCAACTTCATTTAAACGGTTAATTGCAAAAAATAATAAATATCCATTTGGTGACTTTATAGCCAATAAACTCGGAGAAATAAATGAATCTATTATAGATGTTGGAAATAAATTTTCGGATCTTAAAGATATATTATTAAAATCAAAAGATAAAATAGTAAATAAAAAAATAGATAAAGAAAGAGCTACAACATCTAATCAAATGTTGGAATCTTTAAATAAAATATATGATGCTATAAATAAACTACCAAAGAAAACATCAATGGATCAAACTGAAAATTTCAGTGCTGTGGCAACTGCAGCTAGAACAAATTTAACAGCACAGTCTGGTATGTTTGTTAGACAATCTATTTTAAAGAAATCAATGATGACACCGGGTCTGGTTATTCCTGGTGCAAAAAATGGATTGATATCTGGATCAGAATTTCAGGGATTCTTAACTGCACAAGTTGTTCAACAATTATATTGGTTAAACAAAGCAATGGGAAAATTCTTTGGTGCTAAGGAACCTATGTTTGTTGATTATTTAGCAAGTGGATATGAAACTGCTATGATTGCCGTTTCTGCTAGATTGCCAATTATAAAACAATTAAATCATATTGTCGGTTTTTCTATGGCTATTGCTAAACAATTAAACAGAGTTGGAAAGATTTTATATTCACCAATAAAATTATTATTACCTGGAAAAAGATTAAAATATTCTAAAGAAATATCAATGAAATCAACACCAATGGAAACATTGGTTGACATTGGAATGTATCAATATAATAAACTATCAATGCTTTATGATTTGATGGCTAGAGTGTATCCAAAAAAATCAAAAGATATTAGAGATAAAGAATGGTTTTCTAGAATTCCTGGTATAACTCCACTTGCGAGTGGTATGATGGGAATAGCCAAATATTTATTTGGTGAAAAACAAGAAAAGAAAAAAGGATCTGGATTATTAGATTCTATAAGAAATATTCCTAAATCTATCAAAGGTTTTTTTCTTGGATCTGAAACGTCCAGAACAAAATCGTTTAGTGAATTATCAGTAAGAAATAAACAATTACAGATTCAATATAATAGTTTGATGCATTTGTCCTCAATAGATTCACATATAAAAGAATTGGTGAAATCAAATATCCCTGGTTTAAAAGTCAAGCCCGAAGAATATGATGATATTAGAAAATATTTGGAACAAGAAAAAACACTGAAATTTAAAAAAGGTCCGAGTAGACTTGGTGCTGCAACAATGAAAGTTGTTTCTCCTATTGCTTCAGTCAGCTCCAAGCTCGTGTCTTTTATGCAAAAATCAAGAACTATCACTCCTCAATATGATGAAAATAGAAAGACAAAAAGTATATTAACAGAAGAAGAAAAGAGAAAAGCTGAAGATGCAAAAATAAAAATTGGTGTTTTAAAGAGAACTAAAGAATGGTTTTCTAAACCAACAGTTATGGGAAATAGTGTTCTTTTAGGTTTATCTTTATTAAATCCAATCGCATATACTGCAATTAATAGTATATGGGCCATGGGATTACTTGGTCAATTTACAGGGATTAAAGAATTTAAAGTTTTTGATGATCTATATAATGAAACTGCAATAATGACAGGAATACATACAAAGAAATTATTGTCCTTAGTTTCAGACACTCCAAGCAAATTAAAAAATTTATTTAATTTTAAATTAAGAAAACCACGTAAATTTAATTTTGTTGAAAAAACAACTGATGGAAAAAAGTTATCAAAAGCAGATAAATTATTAACAGCTATAAAAGAAAATACCAAAGCACTCCCAAAGAGAATAGCAGATGCATCTAGAGTTGCTATGGGTGGAATTGGTGCATATGCAATTTATAAAGTAATGGGTTCTATGAAAAGTATATTTGGAAATACACCAATGGCCAAATCATGGGTGACAATAAGTGGAGGCATTGCTGCTTATTTAGCAACTAAAGATATTGGAGCCGCTTTAAATGTTCTTCAGATTGGTGCTATTGGTGGTGGTTTACTATTTATATTTGAAAAACTGAAACCGTTGTTGGGATCCAAAGGTGCTCTAGTTGCAACAGGTGCAGTTGGTGTTGGTGGTGCAATAGCAACCGGAATGATCGGTAAAAAAGTATTAACCACTATTGGTGGATGGATCGGTGG
This sequence comes from bacterium, assembly GCA_023228325.1. NCBI lineage: Bacteria > bacterium. Next base: position 454 of record JALOBK010000019.1, on the reverse strand, counting down.
TCTGTTCGCTGGGAGTGGAATTGCATCAACAGTGACATCGGGAATAAGTGCTGCTGGTGGAGTGTTGTTGAGTGGGCCAGCATTGATTGCTCTTGCAGTTGGTGGATCTGTTGCAGGATTAGCTTATTATATGAAACACAAGTCAGAAAAAGATGCTGAGAGAGAAATAAAAAGAGCCAAACAAGATTCCGAAGATAGAAACAAACTTTTAGGTGTTAATCAAGAATTATTAAAACAATTTGGAAAACAGGAAGGAAAATATAAAATAAGTTCTATTGCGGCTAAGGCGGGAATTAGGTCAGAAAGAACAACAACCAATTTGAAAGAATTATTATCTGAAAAAGAAGAAAAGAGAAAAGGTATAATAGGAAAAACTTTATTTAGATATAGATATAATAAAGAAATAAAAGAAATATTGGGTGAGATAGAAAAATCTGAAACTTCAACAAAATCT
>JALOBK010000018.1 GCA_023228325.1 bacterium | reverse complement strand
AAGCAATGCCAGGCGGGGCAATCTCATTCTGGAGCGGGTCCGTTGCTTACAAAGAAACAGTGGGCGCAAATTATATCAATAGTCATCGCTCTCTTGTCGGCCGCGGCCGGGTTGACCGTGGCGGCAAAGTAAAGATGACTTTCGATTTTGAAAATGGTATTTAGAAACAGGCCGACTCACCGGCCACGGAACAAAGCGAGGATGAGATGAAACGATTGCAGATGGAACGAAACGAAACCAAGGTCATCGACGTGAGCGTTTCGACGCTCGTTGTCGAGTTCGAGCGGGAGAAGACCGACGAAGGCGGCGGCGTGCTGAGTGTGATGGTCAAGTTCGGGCATGGCCCGGATGCCATGCGCCGGCGCATCCTGCCCGGGCAAACCGGATTCGAGCTGTTTAAGTCGGTCAAGTGGGGAAAGCTCCTCACTGACTACATGGCCCAAGAGTTCCCGGACGCGGCGATCTCCGATGTCGCGACGAAGAAAACGGCGGTAAAGGAATAACAAGAGGTGGGAAAAATGACGAAAGGCAACGAAAAGAAACTGAAATCGGTCGACGAAACGGCGAAACCAGCACCTGAACCCGTGGTGCTCAAGACGAACGACGACCTGGTAACTCTGGCGTCCTTGCTGAACGCCTCTTTGGGGACGCTAAAGGACAAGCCATTCCATTGGGCCTACTATGCCCTTGACAAGCTCCAACGGCCGCTCAAGGCGTTCCAGGCCCGGCTTGCTCTGCATCCCGACGCCAAGGAGTTCAACAAACAGACCCGGGCGGGGCAAGAAGACGAACGCTTCAAGGGATACAGGGAAAACGCGGTGGCTGTCCGCGATGAAGAGCTACAAGAGCCTATCGAAATCAGACGATTCAGAGCAGAATGGATGTCCGGCAACATCCCGGCGCCGTTGGCCGCGGCTCTCCTCCAGTTTGGCCTTCTGGACGACCCTACTAAGTTCGAGGAGATGCTTTACTCGGACGAGGAGTAACGACCATGACTATCAATCTCGAAACCGAATACGGAGCAAGAGCTAACCCCGCGGATTCTGATTACCCTTTCGGTTCATTCAAAAACGAGTCGGTTCAAGGCTCCGATGATGGTACGCCGATTGAGGTGGCCTGGGGCAACGATATGCTCGGCTTCTTTCAGGCTCTCCTCGACAGAGCGAGTATCACTCCGTCGAATTCGCCCGATACCGCTCCGGAGAGTCAGACGCTGGCCGCTTTGCTCAAGAACCTGTCGGACACGGCGCCGCCCCAGGCGAGCCCAAACGCGCTTTGCGAGGGGCTTCCAAACGCCGTGGACAAGTGGCACGATCCGGCCGCGTTTCCAAACACCTTGACCACCGGTGTTGCCATTCGAGATGCCTGTCTCGGGTGGGGCACGGATACGCGCCCATTTCTTTGGGTATCGCACGGAGATGATAGTATAGCGAAGCTTACCGGGTGCTGGGACTACGAAGGGGCGCCGGCGCTCGCCGCGGCCGTATCTCCGTCCTATCCGTCAACCCCGGACATGGTCCTCGCGATTTGCTGTGATTCTGACTACCTATATATAGCTTGGTGTGCGACCGCTGGGGATATCCAGGTAACCAAGTTCGACGCCGCGACCCTGGCCGAAGTGTGGACGTGCGACACGGGCGTTACTTCATCGGCATACGAAGATCGCATCCGCCTGATTGTTGCGAATACCAGCAACCTCGCGATACTGCTCCCGGGAAACTGTGATGACGGCACGGTCGGCTATGGCGTGGCGATCATAACCAAAAGCGACGGAACCATCTACCCCAAAACCAGCGTGGCGGCCGGCGTCGGTGTGTCTTTCGTTCCGGAATCGGGGGCGCTCGTATCGGATGGAACGGCGGTCTACTTCTTGTGGCTCGACAATGTCGGCGGCGGAACGAGAGACTACACCCTTTCGAGAACGGTAATAGCCACAAGGACAAACACAAACACCTTGATCCGACAGGTGACGGTTCCTAACTGGGGCACGTATCCGGGGGGGCTGGTTGCGGTGAGTGCCGGACGGATCCTTATCCCTTGCTGCAACGGAGAAGTGGATCTTTATGATGACGGGACGGTCTACAACCAATTCGATATCGACGCGACCGCTTGGGATGGCGTCGGGGCGAGCGAGTATGGCCTTCCAGTGGGCTTTGACGGGCTGAACGTGTGGTTGGGCTTCCTCTTGTATGGAGAGCAGCCAGCCGGGTATCACAGGCTTGTGAAAGCGCCGGCGTCGGTATGCGCTCCCGTGCTCGGCGCGACTCCGCCGGCGTCTCATCCGGTTATCTCTCCTTCCTTCGTCGCTTTGGAAGCCGATACTCGTCCGGCGAACGCCTGGCCCGGGAACATGGTCTTTGACGGCCGCGACATGTGGCTGGTTCATCCGGATGGCCATGTTTACCGATTGACCGCCCCAGGGATGAGATGAAAGAATTCGGCCTGACCGATATGATTCTGATTTCCATCTTGCTGGTGGTAATCGTGATCATCAAGGCGCTCATGGCCTCGGGCTACTTGTAGAAGGATTCATCCACACAGCAAATCAGGCTTATCGTCGGCTCCCCAGTGGACCAATTGACACAGGGCAGGGGCAAGACCGTTCCGCCCCGGTCGGTACAGTAGGACTCATCGACGAGCCATCGCTCAAGACACTCCACGCCGTCTTGTGGCCCTCCCTCGTAGTCGGGACAGGCGGTGTCCGTGTCCGTGTCGGTGTCGGTGTCCGTGTCGGTGTCCGTGTCCGTGTCCGTGTCCGTGTCGGTGTCGGTGTCCGTGATCACCTCCCAGGCGTCCGGAACACGTTCGCAGCCGGCCAGAAAACAGAGGAAGAACAAACAGACGAGCACGGCTACCTCCCTTACCTCCCGGCCTTGATGGCTCTCAGGTAGCAGATCGCTTCGGCTGCAGCTTGGTGGGTGGAGCTCCCCCGGCCGTGCTTCTTGACCTTAGCGATCTCAAGATCGTACACCGCGCGAGCCGTGCCGACAGCCTTGGAGTCAAGGAGATACGACCCGGCCAGATCGGACGGCAGCCCCTGGAAATAGCCGAAGAGGAAATAGTGCACCGTGTCCTCGATGGCGAATGCGAGCCCCTCCTCGGTCGCTCTGTTGTCATCCGTCTTGAGGTAGTCTCGATACCATGAGCTCACCGTCCCGCCATCCTCGACGCGGCCACGGATGCGGAGAGCGTGTCCGGCTTCGTGAGCGAGGCGACAGACAACCTCCTTCCACGGCGTCCCGTCGCCTATCCGGCATTGCATGAAGATGAGGTTCTTGGCGCACCAAGGGCGGAGCTTGGCGTCGATGGATTCCAGGGCCTGGGCCACGGCGGCTGGGATGGTTCGCCCCATGAGCGCCATGAACCACTTGACCAGAGAGAGCCATCGCGTCTTCCAGAAAATCTTGACACCGAGGGCCTTTCCAAACTGCTTGGCAAAAGTAGCGACCTGGTCGTCCGTCATCCCGTCGGGGAAGAATGGTTTCGGGTTAGTCATCTTTTCCTCCTTCTAAAATCGCGTTGCATTTTTCACATTGCTTTCTCGTTGGTTGGTTCAGATTTCCACACTGTAGGCACTCCGTTTTTTCGCGTGCCCATGCTTGAATGAAAGCTACCTCTTGCCAATCTGGATCACATACTGGATCGTCTGCTTCCCACTTGAAGGTTGACGCTTGCTCTATTTTCCATCCGTCACGTTCTTTGTCGTAGGAAACACGGATATCGTCGGCCGCGCGAACATCCATCAAACCTATTACTATGGCTCTGGTGTTCCCTTTTACATCGGGATACCATAAATCCAGATGGATTGACGGAACAGTATCGTCGTCATGTTCTTCTACATGATCCAGTATCACTTTTTTATTGCCCACTATTGGCACACCGCCTTTCCGTCACCGTCAACACACTGTTGGGCGATCTCATTTCCTTCCGAATCCCAGAGCCGCGCGCAATCGTGGGCCGGGAGCCAGTGGTGACCGTTGCAAAACTCAACTGCCTCGCCTTGTTCCGAACATCGAGAGGCGTTCTGTTGCGCCGGAGAACACGTCGCGTATGGGGTCGGGCCGCACCCGGTCAAAAACCAAATCGACACGGCCAGCCCGACGCCGATGACGGCACCCAAACATCTTACCCAAAGTCCCATTAGAGTCATGTTGATACCTCCTTCGTTTGTTCTATCACATCGCGGTCCGCATGTCCCGAAATGAGTTGTTGCTCTTCGACGCCATCGCCACGGCGTAGTAGAGGTTGGGCGGGTACTCGTCGACACAAAGGCACGCTCGGCAGTACCACAATTTCTTTTTTTCGCCCCTTGCGAGGCACTTGTAACCAATGGCCTCACGCTTTCGAAGCCGCTCCCCGCACTGGGAGCAGACGACGGTGACGCATGTCGGCGCCGGTTTTATTTTGCCTGGTTTGCCCATTTTTCCATTGCCCTTTCCAAGTGATCGGCGTAGATGCCACCTGCTCCTTCGTATGCCGTCGTATGGCCGCAGTCGCATTTTATCAGGAGCCACACTATGCCGTCCGGAGAAAAGCCCCAGGTCAGCGCGGGTTTTGTGTCTCTGCACTCGGGGCAGTGGTAGGTTTTTTCATCGTCCATCTTCTCACCTCCGCCCCGTAGGGCCTCCGAGATACTTGGTTATTGCGCTGATGCCCTCTTCTGTCGTGTAGACCACGTTTGTTTCATACCCCTTCAGCCGAGCCATCGCGGCGAAGAGATCCTGCATCACCGTGAGACCGCCGCGAGCCTCGCCTCGTTGGTCCGGCCGCTTGACCTCGACCCATAGGCCGCAGCGATGAGAACAGACGCGAATCCCATTTCTTAGCTCAGTCGGCCGCGCGAGGAACAAATCCAGCACGCCCGCGCGGACGCCCTCGGCTTCCAGTTGCTTGCCTCTTATCGCGGCCGTTATCGCCGCTCTTTTTCTCGATGCCTTCACGGCGGTTTCGTCGTCTCCGGCTCGCACATCGACCGACGCTCGCGGTCCGCCGTTAGGGATCGCAATCAGCATCCCGTCGCCGTGTACCGCGTCGTACCAGCTCACGATACCGGCCTGGATCTTGTGGTGGACGTCTTTCATTTCTTCGCCTCGCAAAACAGCCAAGCCACGCGGCGTCTCATCTCATCGATCGTGGCCACTTGATCATCTATGAGAGCGGCGAGACCATCGAGAACAAGCTGGATGCGCTCTTCGCGCTCGAACGCCGCTTTGAATTCCGGGTCTTTCATCTTGTCTTGAAACCAGTTGTCACTCATGGCGCTTCCTCATGGTTTTGGGGTATATATCCAAATGCCAGCATTCTTGACAATACCATAGACCGCGATGCTTTTTCATGTTTCGAGCGTAGTGCTTCTCGTTGCATAGATGACAGCAATATTTTTCAGCGATCATGCTTCCTCCTCCGGGTCCACTAGCGCAAGACCGAGCTGACGCTCTTCCACCGTCATTGCTCGCTCGTTTACGATCTCGCCGGTGTCGAGCCGCGTGATGACCACCATGCCACGTTTGTAGTCGTTCTCTTCCTTGCACTCCGTCGGACGGTACTCAAATCCCGCGCGGTGTTTCTGGCTCGTTTCGCGGAGCACTGATACCGCCGCCTTGACCTCGGCCGCGAGCTGTGCTGTCACCGTCTTCTTGTTCTCTTCGGCATCCTCTACAGCGAGCACTTGCTCGGCCATCTGTCGGGCGATGGAGCGTAGCTCCTCTTCGGTGAAAAAATATTTGAGCGCCTTTGTGATTTTCTTGCTTTCCATTTTCATCCTTCCTTTGTTTCCTCCGGGTCCACCTTCACGAACCCTGGGTAAATGTCGTCTTCGAAAAACCAGTCGCCGTCTATGTCGACGCCCCACGGATATTTTTTCGGCGTGCTTTTGAGCGATGCCCAATTGGTTATGCGTGGTCTCGGGATCGTCGTGAGAATCTCAGGCGGAAACAACACGCCCGCCTGGAAGTCGAGAACCGCCGTTCGTATCGTCTCGGGTATCTTCTCCCACGGCTTGCCGCTGACCGCCGCCCTTCGTTTGAGCCTCGCCGCCGTCGCGTACTTCGTCCCGGCCCACTTCGCCGCGAGGTCTCCACCCTCAGCCCATCGCGGATTGATAGGCTGGGAGAACGCTCTCATGAGGTCCTCATACTCTTTGTACCGTCGCCCCGCCGGCCAGAGGAATAGGCGATTAATTATCGCCCACAGCATCGCGCTCGCCTTGTCCCTCGAACATTTTCGCCCGCCCTCGCCGTAGCACATGCGGCCCATCCATATCTTTTCCGATTCGCTGATGGTCTCGATTCGCGGAATCGACATAGGCCCTTCGTAAAAATATCTAGCGCTCATTCATTCACCTCCTGACAAGATACTCCATGCGAGCGCAGCCACTGCCGGAACTTGCCCGTTTCCAATGGCTCTAAGCCGCTCCACTCTAAAGGCCAGCCCATCAACCACTCGACCCACGTCGGGTTCAGCGAGCCACCAATCGCATTCACGCCGTGTGATTGCAGACCATCCCTCCTGTTGGCCGTTGGCGTAGGCCACATCCTCGCCGAAACTGCCTCTATCAGGTTCCCGCCTTCCTTCGATTTCCGCAGCGTCACTCGTCCCCCGTGTGATCCGTCTGTGCTCCTCGGCGTTGGCCACATGTTTTGTTTCGCCATCGTTTCGAGGCTCAATCTCATCGGACCTACTCTGCCCGCTGCCCCGCCC
>JALOBK010000017.1 GCA_023228325.1 bacterium | reverse complement strand
AATATGTAAAAAACGATTTTTGAATAAGGAGCCTAAATTATGTTTTTAATTAACAAGAATGAAAAACATTCAACCTTTAATATCCTTCGAGGGAATGAGGGATGTGGAAAATCATATGGAATATTTAACAAATTTATTAATCAATCATCAGAAATTAAAAAGGAATACGGAGATAGATCTGTATTCTATATATGTCCATCAATCATACAAACTCTTGAAAAATTTAACAATTATAAATCACTGTTTGGACAATCAAATAAACAACAATCCAAAAATCCAGAATGGTTAATTTCCAAAAGCGAAATATTAAGAAGCATTATAAAAACAAATTATCCAGATTTATATGATAGCATAAAACAAGGTATAAATGGAGAACACCATCAATTTATATACGATGGATTTTTAGTGTCAGATAATTTATTATTGAATAAGCAAAGCATACGCTTTGAGCATAAACTGGAAAAAGAAAAAGAACTGATAAAATATCAATGGAAAAATTCTTCTCAGAAAAGAAATATTACAAATCCACTCGCTGGAAATTATATGATAACAACCAGAATGCTTTACACTCATCTAAACGAAATTATTAAATCTTTCGAAAAATACAAAAATATAAATGGTATTGGATTAGTCATGATTGAAACAGCACATAAAACAAATCCTGTTGCGTATAATCAATATATGGATCTGAAGATATTTAAAAACATAAAAAGATTTCTCAAAAATGATCTAAAACTTCCGTGGATGTTCACTGATCCCATTCTAAATAAAATTGAAAGTGATGGTTCCGTTATAGATCCAAATTATTCATCAATTGCCAACAATATTAACGAGTCATATTATGAATCAACAAAACCAATTCTAATAGATAATATTCATATAGATAAATTTGAAGTATTTCCTGGAAATGGAAATTACACAAATCATGATAATTTTAAAATCAAAATTCTTTTCTTGAGCAAAGTTGTATTAAATTCACTTCATAAATTGATGACTGAAACAACCAAACGATATAATAACATATTCAGTGAAAATATTTCAGATAACACAAACAATATTTTCTTTGTAGATCAAAGCAATTTCCTTCACTACTTTAAACAATTAAATGAAAAATCATTGAAGAAATGGACAGATAATTCAGTATTAATATTTGATGAATTCCCATTATTAAATTCACCATTTTTAACGATTGAAGAATTAAATTCTGCTTCTGCAGTCTATGGGTCCAAGTATGATAATATGGAAAGTATTTTAAATAAAATTAAAGAAATGAGAAAGCTTCTAGTACAATCAAATAATGATGAAGAAAAAATGAATTTAAGAAAACAATTGAATATGCTTAAAATTAAACTAAAAAGAAAATACAACAAAAATATTGAGGAAACAATAAAATATCTTGATGATCCAGAACTGATAATGAACAAGGATATGTTTAAAAATTCTTCATTTGATATAGTAAATCCTGCGTATTTTCAGGATAAGAATTTTAAAGCCGGAGAACTTTTATTTATACCAAAATCAGAAAAGAAAAATTTCTTCAATATCTTTTATGAAAACAATATCAAGACATTTATTCTTACAACCGAAATAATTCCAATTGAATATTTAACAAACAATTTTGAAAACGTTAATATAGAAGATAGAACATCAAAAATCTTAAATAAAGAAGAAACGGCAATTGCGTATGTGTTCAATAGCGAAAAAGAATATAATGATATTCTTCCGATATCTAAAAATCAAGATACCATTCGTGAATTCATAAAGAAAATAAAGAAAGATTCAGATTCAATTTTAGTTATAGCTAACAATAAATTTGAAGGGGATATCACATCAACATCCATTAAGGGAAGTAATATTTTCATTGAGAGAGATAAAAATGATGATCCAATAAAAGAAGTTCACTATTTTATTTCACCAGATAATCCCAAGGCATTAGCAAAAACATTTCTAAAAGTTCATGGGAATGATATTAAGAATGAGGATTCTGTGTGTGCTCAATTGGATTTGAATGATGAGTTGAAAACAAAGTATTTCAATATGTCAGTTAATAAGTTAACCGATGCTATAAATCAAACCCTTGGAAGATTTTTTGGAGAGAGGGGAAAAATTCTAAAAGAAAAACCAAAGGTTTTTATTTATGCATATGACGATATTTCAGGTGTGTCCTTAGCAGCTATGAAGAATTCCAGATATAACATTGAATTTAAATCCTATAATGAAAATGAAAATATAAAAAATTCTAATAATAAAATTGATCCACCTAAAAATAAAGAAGAAGATATTTTTATAAACAGATCTAACATAAAAAATATTGGAGACACCATATACAACATGACATCAAATATTTTTAAATTGAATGATAATGAAAAAGAATTTTTAATGAAAAAAATAAACAAAAAAATATTTAAAGATAGTTGGAAATTTGGATTCAATAATATTGTGGTCAATAGTTTAAATACTTACACTAAAACTCTGAATAAACTTATTGGAGTTATTAAAGAATGTAATTTCAATTTATATGAAGAAATTATTTTAGATCACAAAAACCAATTGGAAATTGTTAATACTAATTTTATAAATCTGAAAGACAAAGAAAATTTTATTTTGACTTATAGAAAATTTTCTAAATATTTTCAATCTATAATCGATCCAAAAAACAAAGATCTTGATATAGAATGTATTCTTGACAATCTTTATTTGTGCATCTATATATTCTCGATTGAAACTATGAAAACTTGTTTACTTAAACATATTGATAATAAATTAATTTCCAATCATAGATACGAACTATTGAAGCCAACTATTATTGAAAATAAAAAACTAGAAAATTATTCAAAAATTATTTTATCAGTATACAATTCAATTCGGGATCAAGAATATTGTATTAATATCAATGGAAATATATCTTATTGTCTGATGGAAGAATTTAGTGAAAGATATTTCCATGAATTTAAATCCATACTGGATAAAGAATGTGATAAACAAAAAATTGATAAAGATAGTGTACTTAATAAATTGAAAGACAAATTGAATAATAACTATCAAAAATTAATAAATTATTATGGTTGTAGAATTAAAGTTGAAGAAGCTATTGGAATTTCACTTAATAAAATTTGTAAACTTAAAGAAGAATATTTTGAATTTGGAACCACTTTATTTAAATTGAAAAATCATGTGTTAGAATCTATAAGTGATTCAGTCAAGGAAATATTGATATTTGATAGAGAATATACTAAAGATGATTATATTCCAAATAATATTGTGTTTAATTGGAATAATAAATCATATTCAAAAATTTTAATTTAATCATCAGTTCTCAATAATATTCAAATTTTTATATTGGTGTGGGAGCAATGCGTTCATAAGACGCATTGCGTTCTTACAATATAACAAAATATATTTTCTCACGATTGAAATTTTTTTAGTTGAGAAGAATTTGTATTAATATATAAATGTGATCTTAACTAAATTCAAATTAATTCATTTTCTTAATAATCTCCAAAATCCAAAATTATGTTCTAAATAGAACAGCTGTTTTCATTTCGTAATTCAAAAAAAGTACATATATTATTTAATTGATAGGTATTGTTTGTTAATTTTTTTTAGTCGAGGCATCTGGGGTCTAGCGACCTATTTAAATTGGGTATTCTGTAGTTGCCAACGCAGGGTATCATATTTCCTAGTGTTTTCAAGTATGGCCCGTGCATCATTAGCCAGAATAGTGGCAACGATTCTGGCAATTTTTTAATGGAGGATTTTTTGTGAAGAACATGATTGGATGTGATCCTGAATTCGGGTATACTCTTCTAAATAAAGAAAAAGAAAAAATTATTTTCAATGGAAATATGCCTCCATTCAAAACTGATATCATTGGGTGGGACCACGGTGGGAAAGTCGTCGAATTGCGTCCAAAGCCCGGAAGTCCAATGTTTGTAGTAACACAGATTGGACTTTCATTGAGAGCAGTTGATAAAACATTTAAAAATCATTTAAAAGGAATAGAAACAATAGTATATCATTCTGGAGGATTTGGTGAACCCTCTTCCGGAGGACATATACACATTGATAAAAACAAAAATAAAACAATAAATGATAAAATGAAAAATGCAATTGAAAAATGGGATAAATTAAATTTCCTGGATTGTGAGCCAGGGAGAGAATCTAGATTAGGTCGAGGATATGGAAAACATGGTGAATATAGAGACGACCATGATAAAAGCATAGAATGGAGAACACCATCATCTTGGCTGAGTGATCCAAGATGGGCTTTTTCTATTCTTAGTGTTGTATATTCGGTGTACTTTTCAATTGACAGATTTGAGAAAACAGTTTCAAATCACAAACAGTTTCTGAAATTTGTGAAATCCACAATGTCTCCAAAAGAATGGAACTTATTTTATCCATACTATAACATGTGGAATAGCTACAGATTAAAAAACAAGAAACTTCCGAAGGATGTCAATATGGATAAATGGGATGAATTTTTAAACAAAGTTCCAAGGAGTTTAAAAAACAGAGCATCAAACATTATCAATAAATACCTTGAAGACTGTAAAATTAACGTTACAGTTTAAACATTGAAATCAAAAAAATCCAAGATAAGATGATTCGGGTTTGGCTTGTCAATATTTAATATTGGTTTTGCATTGATTCAATCATCAGCAGGATTATCTTGGTTGATTTTGTGATAATCATCAATCCGCAGTCAATCACAATATTGATTTGGGCAATTTAAGTTTAACCGACAAGAAGGGGTAGCTTAGATTCATATTTCAATATGGCAGCAACGGAAAAATGTAAAGTTGATAGGCATGAGATGCTTATTACTTGCTACTCATGCCATCATATTTTGATATGATTACTGTTCTTCAACCTATATTAAATATGAATATTTCATGTGTGTATTCAGGCGGATAGCTGACGTATATATACTGATTGAAATTATCTCATATTTAATTTCAGAATGGATAAAATAGGTGATCATATTTAATATGATTTCAATAAGCCAAATTGTTTTCCAATTTTTAAAAATTCAAAAAGAAACGAGGTGATCGAATTGTTGTCAGTAATGGTAGGACAAATCTGGCAGAATTGTTTGTGTGTGTTTAGTGTAGTTAGTGTGTAGTATAAGATTTTAAGTAATCTATCGGAGGTGACTCTGGCCGGTCACCTCCGAAATAAAATTTTGTTCTATCCAAAAAGAGGAGGGTATATTGAATATCAAAGAAAATATGTATCTGGTGTATAATGATAAATACACAATGGAAACCGGAGTTGCTTTAGCTGGTCTTTTAAAATGTGAATGTGGTCCAGAATTTAAACCATGCGATATTTTAATCAGGTGGGGGAATTCATACGAAGAAGGAAATGGAAAATTATTTGATGTTAATTATAATAAGGGAATAAGGATGTTATCCACAAATAGAAAAGGATTACCACTAGAAATTCCAAGAGTGAGTGTAAGAGAATTGAATCCTGATAAATTGTATATTGCACACCAAAAATATCATATGAATGGTGTTGGGCATCTTGTATTTTTCGGATTTCAAAAGAATTTATTATCTGGATTGGAAATAAAATTTATAACAGAATATATTCCGAATAACAAAGAATACAGAATGATTGTTGATAGATATGGAAATTCAATGTTTCAAGAAAAAAGATGGACAAATAAATGGGATAATCCCGCAAGTCTTTTGATTAAAACAGGATTAAATGGTTGGAAATATGAGTTTGTTGATTTTAAAGATGAAAACATAATTCCAAAATTTTCAGAATATATAAAATCTTTAGATTTAACCGTTGCATCTTTTGATATTGTGTATGCTTCAAATAATAATTCATATTGTGTTGAGGGAAATTCTTCCCCATGTTTAAGCAATGCCAAAGCAGTTAATTTTGTATATAATGCAATAAAAAAATATATCAAGGAGAAATTAGATGCAGGTATACCCACTGCATGATGAATTACTAAAAAAAAGATTACGAAATTTTGACATGAATCACATGTTTGATCTCATGCAGCAGAAATATATATTGAAAAATGGAAAGAAAAGTTATTTTGAACTTCATACTCATATTAGAGATTTTATTATTCAAGTGATTCCAGAAGGATCAATGTATAAAATTAAATCGTATTGGAATACACCAGAAAACGAAATATGTTCAAAACACATAATAACAAAAAAAATTGATACATTAATATATTTAAAAAATAACAAGTTTAATGAATTTTTACGCATATATTATTCTTTTGAACCCGATGAATTATATGTTCAAATTTGTAATATGAAAATTTTAAAATACTTAAAAGAGACAATATTGTTTCTAACAAAAAATATTAAAAATTTTCATAATTGTTGTTTACCTCAATATAATGGTTTAATAAATTATCATATCTACAAAATAAAATTTGGTGGCACACAAACCAATGAACTACATAGAATTATTAATTTTTCAATTTCAGAATGTAGGGATTCAAATACCAAAAGATGTTCTATATGTAATGAGTTTCAGACAACGGATTATGAAGAATATAAACATGTAAAATATAAGTTGAAAAAGGTATTTCAAATGAAAGAAAGGGAGGGAATATTTTTTCAGGATGTATTGGGTTGATTGGTCGGGAGTGGGCGAATTTTGGGAGATTGTGAAATTTACTGCGGAGGTAAAATGCGATTGAAGGTAGGTGTTGTATTTGTTGAACCAAAAACTTTGCTGTTCATATCTAACGGCAAAATAGTTGGTTCGGTTTCAATGC
>JALOBK010000016.1 GCA_023228325.1 bacterium | reverse complement strand
ATAGCGTGGCAAAGTGGGTTAACCCGAGATCAATTCCCACGGATCTCTCATTCACGGGAAGTGAATTTTTTTCCACTTCACAGGAAAAAGAAGCCCACCATTTGCCAATGATATCTCTTGTCAACACGAGAATCTTTATTTTTCCCACAATCGGTCGGTGAAGAACAATCTTCATTTCACCAATCTTGGATATATGTATCTTCTTGCCAGACAACTTATATCCACTCTGTGGAAATGTTAAAGATTTATATCGTTGCGAAGACCTAAACCTCGGATATCCGGGATTTTCTTTTAACTTGCAACGCTGGAAGAAATTCTTGAATGCTCTATCAACGCGAACACACACGTCTTGCAATGTTTGTGAGTGACAAACTTTGAGACTCTGATTTTCTTTCTTCAATGCTGGGAGCATATTGATTGTTTCGAATTTCGAAACAGATCTCTTTTCCTGTTCCCAAATATTCTTCCGAGTCTCAATAATGTGGTTATACACAAAACAACAATTAGACAGAATAATACCCAATTTCCTCCGCTGGAGTTTATTGGGATATATTCTGTATTTAAATGTTTTCATCATTGCAAGCAACAAATCTCCTTTTCAATGAAAGAATTTAAGTTTGTTCATTTGAAAACAAATATACATTTTTTCATCGGTTCATCCACGGACTCACGTCCGTGGTTTTCCCGATTGGTTTATAAAAAATAATGAATTAATAATAGAAGAATGGATAAAAAAAATAAGTGAAGAAATATTGCACAATACACGGCTGAGATACACTCGACGTGATGATACTTACTCCATTCCTATCAGTTACCCATCAAATTATGGAATTATGTTTCACGGGGAGTTTCCAAATGATAATCAAACTGAAAATAGTTGATGGAAAATTGAAATGTATAAGTAATGATACGACAAATACTTATTATTTAGATTGGAATGAAGTTGAACTGAGTTACACATTATTATATAATGATGGTTATTTTACCCAACAAAATTTACGTAGCACAATTGCAATAGATCCTAGTTTTATAGAATCATCAGCCAACTAACAATTTTTAGATCAAAAAAAAGAGAAGGATATTATTCCTCCTCTTTTTCATAGTTCACTGGTGATTAAATTTCTTTTTGAAGTAGTGATTAAGATGATAGTTGACAAATAATATCCCAACACACATGAAGAAAGGGAAGAAAGGTTTATCGCTTATTGGTTGATTTTTATGGAATGATATCAGCATCAAAACAGCTAATGATCCTATATACAATTTCAATTCATCAATTGAAATCTTAAATTCGAGGATTGTTTTGTAGATAAAAACAATTGAATATACAATTCCAGTATAGATAAAAAATGCAGAAAAAACAGCGAGAACATATCCCACGTAGAAATTCATTCCGATGATTTCTACCTTTTTCGTGAAAAGCATGATGATTGTGAGAATAAGAGATGGGATTGCGATTGAGATGAAATTTGTCATTTTTCCTCCAGAAATAAATAATTAGAAATTTATATATTAAATTGAAATTGTTTTCATGAGTGGGGATGAAAACCATAATCCCCACTCATATAATGAGAAAAAAGGAGGAATGATGGAATTCAAGGAGAAAACATCATTCCATTAAATAAATATATGTTTTTATTTAATCTTTAAAAAATGAAAGGAGTTAATCTTAAAAATGATTAATTTAATTTATACTTTAGAACCTAATACGAATTCTAAAAACTCAATATTCTTATCCGGACCAACGCACAGAAAATTAAGTGATAATTTAAATCCAGTAGATATTAAATCGTGGAGAAGTAAAGCAATAGAAGAATTAGAAAAATTAGGATTCGATGGTGATATATTTATTCCAGAATGGAGAAAAAATATTAAACCAGAAACCTGGACACATTCCAGACAAATAGATTGGGAATTAAAATATCTAAATAAATCAACGGTGATTATGTTTTGGATTCCTAGAAACATGAAAGATCTCCCAGGGTTAATAACTAATTTAGAATTTGGAGAATGGTTAAAATCTGGAAAGATAGCTTGTGGTGCACCATCAGATGCAGAAAGAAATGATTATCTGATTGAAAGATGCAATAGACAGAATGTTAAATGGCATACTGAAATTTCTGAGATTTGTAAAGATGCATTACAATTAATTAAATCCAAATCAGAATATATTCCTAAGATATTTTTCACATCAGACACACATTTTAGCGATCCAAGAACATTGTTATTTTCTAGAAGACCTTTTAGTTCTGTCGAAGAGATGGATTATGAATTAGTTAAGAGATGGAATATGATTGTTAATGAAAAAGATATAGTTTATCATCTTGGAGATTTTGGCAATCCAAAATTTATTAAAATGCTTAATGGGAGCAGGATATATCTTGTTCCGGGAAATTATGATACTGAATTTTTTATTAATGAATTAAAGAAAGATAATAGAGTTGAAATTCTTCTTAAAGGCGGAGTAAGAATAAAAGATTTTTATATTAGACATGAACCAATAGGAT
Source organism: bacterium (assembly GCA_023228325.1). Classification (NCBI taxonomy): domain Bacteria; species bacterium. The sequence goes on along the minus strand of JALOBK010000016.1, from coordinate 4,593 downwards.
TGCTAAATCACCTAGTAGGTGATGATACATTTTATTTATACGGTCATGTTCATAAATTATCTATGGTAAAAAAGAATGGATTAAATGTTGGTGTAGATTGCCATAATTTCACTCCGATATCTTATGATGAGGTTTTGTTTTTCAAGAATGCTATTTTAAAGCATTATGATCAGAATGTTTTTGTGAATGAAATGTGAGGCGAAATATGGTAAAAAATAGTATAGAAGACTGTAGAGATTATGTTGATAATATGAATATGTTTGATGATTATTATTGTGAACCATTTCCAGAATCAATTCAGAATTGGATAGATTATTTAAAAGAAAATGAGTATATTCTAAAAGTAGATGATTCAAAATTTTTTGGAGATTGTGATAGATATTATGGGGATAAATCAGGAATGGTTAGAGTTGAATATTTGAGTGTCATGAGAGATTTTCCTTAAGGAGGAACAATAAATGCTTAAATTCATTAAACTTCACGATCTGAGTGAAAATCCGGTTTATGTATCGGTGGATTTGATAGGTCATTTTAGATTATCTAGACCAATGGAAATGGAAGAGGGAGTGGAACCAGTCACACTATTATTCGATGCTGTCACTAAAGAAAAATATTTAAGAATAATAGAATCACCAGAGAAAATATTAGAATTAATTCATGATAGAGAAGGATGCTTAGTAGAGGCACTCAAAGATGGAAAAGATATAGTGGACAATACAGTATGCAGAGATGATAATTGTAAAATGAAATATGAAGATTCTAAATGTCTTGGATGCTATATAAATGATTGGAAAGAAAATGTTGATTATTTAGTGGAGGATAAAAAATAGAATGGGAAAATTTGGACCTTTGACTATTGGTATTGCTTTGTGGTTCATCGGTGGGATTATTGAAATTTGTATACTAATAAAAAACCGAAATGAAAATCCTTATTATGATCCGGATTATCTTTTAAATGATCCAGTCGCGGATGTTTTATCTTATCTTATTTGTTTAATAATATGGCCTTTCATAGAATTAGAAATATTTTTTACTTGGTTGGAATTTAAATTTAAAAGGAAGGAATGAAATAAAATGTTTTGGAAACCAATGACTGAGATGACTGATGAAACAAGAAAGTTATCATCAAAGTGTGAAATAGATATAGTATTTAAGGATAAGAGAGGTTGTGTAAGTGGTTTATGGAATTATATTGGGTTCTGCCGAGAAGAAGAAATGTGGGAACTTTACGGTGATATGGATCGAATGGAACCGGAGGGAGATTTTACCCACTTCGGAATAATTTCTAAGGAATAATTTTATGAAAAAAAGGAGATGTATGTGAAAAATTTATCCGAGATTACACTAAAAGAAATGATGGAGAATCTCGATTCATTTTGTAAAAAAAATGAAAAAAATTTAGCAAACTATAGAATAGAAATATATCCATTAATAAAAATTGATCTTGAAAAAGATAAATGTGAAACAAAAGCAATTCCTAATTCTGTTGTATTTTATGATGTGGAGTCTGGAGAAGAATTTGATTTTTCAGAAGTTCCCAATATTTAGAAAGAAAGAGGAGTGAGAATTGAAATGTGGATTCCAGCAAATGAAATTACAGAAAAAACTTTTAAGGACGGAATTTATGTGTTAGTGAGACGAGATAACTCTTCTGACAGAAAAGAATTGGATGAATTTTTTGTAGGTAAATACTCATGGGATTTATTTATGTCCGGTTATCCGTGGGCATATTCAAAAGAATCTATAACCCATATTATGGAAATTCCTAAAATATAATTGGAGGTGATTTGTGTATTGTGAGAGAATATATTTTGACTTTGATATCAATTTAAATCCATATGTGAGAGTATATTATGATCATGAATTAGAAAACATTGCAAAAAACTTCGGACTAGATAGAAGTAAATTTAAAACAATACCACTAAAAATTGGAAAAATAACTGAAGATCTATATATGGAATCAAATGGATTTAATAATGTCGGAACAATTACTGAAATATATTTGGAGAAATTTCATATAGTCAGTGGTGTGTGTTTGATAAACTGCGGACATAACAAAACACATTTTGCAGATTATTTAATAAAAAATCCAACTATTAAAGCAGCTGTAGTGAGATATAAGAATAAAGATAATACTGACGACTTAAAATTATTATTTGGATATGTGGATAAACAAGAAGCGATAGATTCTTTCTTTCTTGATAGAAGTCTGCCGGTAACATGTGGAAGCATATCATCTGGATTCAATTGTGATATTTGATATAAGTATATTATATATTACAAATCACTAAGAAGGAGATTTAGATGTTAGACTATTTAATTATTTATTTCGGGATTGGATCTCTGCTTGCCCTAATAATAATACTATATGGATATATTTTATTCTACAAAGGTGAAACGGATGCATGTATATTTGAACTTAGAGATCTTATTGTGTTTGGAATATTAATATGGCCATATACTTTACTGAGTATAATTTATGATATGCTGGAAGATATTAAATTTAATTTTGGAGAAAGGAAGAAATAAAAAATGAATCTCATTTTGCCTAAGCATGAATGCAGTCTAACATTGACACACAACATTCATAAAGACTACTATAGAAGCGCAAAGGAACACATAGAAGAAATGGAATCCGTGGAACTATGGGATCTTGATGATTGGGTGTCTCCAGAAGAAAGACGGAAAGCAATGGATACCAATGAAATATGGCAGTTAGATTGGTATCCGGACACTCCGGTTGGATATAATAAAATTATGGCTTCATCATTGCGTGTAATCATGGAATATATTGAAAAGAATAAGGAGGTTTTTGGAGTGTATGAAGAAAAATAAAATAGTATCAGATTTAGTGAGATTTATTGATAGATACATAAAAAAAGTTTTAAATTCCCAAGTACCAGATGAAGAATTGACACTGGCGTTTGAAGAGAGAATTGATGATGCAAGGAAATTCTATAGTAATTACTGTAGAAATCTTAAAAGAAAAAAAATGATAACTAAATATTCCGTGAAGAAAAGAAAAGATGGAACGGGATTGGATATTACAATATTCCCAACTAAAACTTGTGAAGATATAGATTTCAAATGTATTATTAACGGAGAAAAGGAAATAGAAGTAGCATGCTCAATCAATGGGAACAATAATTTATGAAAATAAATATAGAAAAATTAAGAGAATTACACGATCAAGTTAAAATGCATCCATTTAGAGAAGCATTTAATACAATATATATAAATTCGTATGAAAAAGTATTAGATGAATTTGCAGGAGAAACGCTGATAAAATTGAAAGAATACGCAGAAATAAATAAAATAAACACGAGTGGATTATATAACTTCATGCACAATTTTAGAAGTACAATATATAGTTTTTGTTACCATAAAGGTAAAAATCCACTATATACAGAGATGATTGAAAAAAACATAGGATATATTCATAGATTTATTGAAACTGGAGAATTTAAAAAATTCGAAACATATTATAGTGGGTGCAATATTTACAAATCAATGAATAGACAAAGAGTTTGGATATTGAAAAATAAAAGATATTCCCCAGTCTATGATAAAGAAGAACTAGAAAATATAATAAGTGAAATAGAGGAGTATTTGAAGAAACATGAACCAGGAATAATGTTATATAATGAAGAAGATTTAAATTGTTTCAAAAAGAGATTGAGATCATTGGAAGGAAGTAATAATGAAAAATAAACAAAAAGAAAAATCAATATACTGCGCTGGATGTTGTTGGAAAATATTCTATGAATCCCATATGTGCCAGAAATATAGAGATGATAATGGGAATCTCGTGGATTTAAAACGTGATAAAAATGATGTGTTAAAATGTTGGAAATGTATTAATAATTCTCGTAGTGAAATGTTAGATAATGAAGATAAAGAATTATATATGGTACATTTTTTTAATAAAGAAATGAATGATTTAATAACAGAATTTTATTGTAATTGCACACCAAACAAAGAATTACTAAAAAAAATTGTGGAAAAATACGAAGAATACTGTGTTAAATTAGAAGGAGTTGATCCAACTGTATATCACTGGATCATCCAAAATCATAAATAAAGGAGATTGTGAATTAGATTATGAAAAAAGGATTAACTGAAATTATTTGTATTCTTGACAGATCAGGATCTATGGCCAATATTATTGATGATAGTATTGGTGGATTAAATGAATTCTTAGACAAGCAAAGAGAATTGCCAGGGGAAGCTAGAGTCACTATTGTTTTATTTGACAATGACACCGAAATATTGCACAATAACACAAATATTAAAGATATTCCCAGAATCACTAAGGATGTTTATTATCCTAGGGGAATGACTGCATTATATGATGCGATGTGCAAAACAATCGATGATGTCGGTATTAGGTTGAGAAAGACTAAAGAAAGTCAAAGACCAGAAAAGGTGATTGTTGTTGTCATCACAGATGGTCAGGAAAATGCTAGCAGATATTTTAGGGATATGGAAATGGTTAGAGAAAGAGTTACACATCAAACAGAAAAGTATAGTTGGAATTTTGTATTCTTAGCTGCAAATCAAGATGCATTTTCAAGTGGAACAGCATTAGGAATT
>JALOBK010000015.1 GCA_023228325.1 bacterium | reverse complement strand
GACATCGAATTGCTTACGGGAACCCTTTACATTCGTAATAATGAGACCATGCGGAATATTGTTGACCAATGGATTGAAGCCAATAAGACAAGTAGGAATTTTTTAGAACAAAAAAATCTTGAAAATGTTCTTGATAAAAATAAGGAAATAAAAATATTTAATTTTCCTGCTTCTTATTGTCAGATATTTGATATCATGAACAATACAGCAACCCCTGTAATAGAGCATTTTCAATCATCAAGAAAATGGAGAAAAAATATAGATACAATGAAAAAAATTTCCATCATCATGCCAACATATAATCAGGATAAATTTATCAAAGAATCCATCGATAGTATTCTCAACCAAACATTCGAAAATTGGGAATTGATAATTGTTAACGATGGCTCAACTGATAATACTAAAAAAATCCTCGATGAACAAAATGACCCAAGGATTCAGATTATTCACAAGGAAAATGAGGGTACAGGTTCCGCATTGAATATGGGATTCGAAACAGCCACAGGCGAATATGAAACATGGTTGGCTTCGGATAACAAATATTATCCAAATGCTTTACAAGATATGTTTGATATTCTTGAATCCAAAAAAGATATAGATTTTGTTTATTGCAATTGTGAAATTGGTGTTATGGATTCTACAGGCTTGGGAGAAATAACAAGAAAAAATTATAACTCAGAAGTTCCGATGGAATGGAATGCCCATAACTTTTATGAACATTATAATATTGGTGTTATATGGTTATGGAGAAAAGAATTACGCATATCCGCAGGAAAGAGTTTTATTCTTGAACCTTGCGAAGATTATGAAATGACAACCCGTATGATTGAAGCAGGTGGAAAATTTTACTATCACCCAATCGTATCAGGATGGCACCGCAGACACAATGAAAATTTAACCAAAAAGTTAACCACTTCGGGTAATTATATTCCGACTTTGATGGAAAAAATGAAAAAGAAAAGGAACAAATTAAGTAACACAGAAGAAATTTTTACTAAAATTTATCAACATAATAAATGGCGAGGTACTGAATCCAAAAGTGGTAAAGGCTCAGATTCAATTCAAACTTCTGAGTTAATATCCGCACTTCCTGCTTTTTTCAAAAAATGGGGTCTTAAAATCATTGTTGATGCGGCATGTGGTGATTGGAATTGGATGAGCAAAATCATACCAAACATCGAGTTCGACAAATATACAGGTATTGATATTGTAGGAGATTTGATACAAAACAATAACAAAAACTTTACAAATGATAAAATTCAATTTAAACAAAAGAACATTATACTTTACCCTCTAGAAGAAAAAGCAGATGTCATTCTCAGTAGAGATACACTAAATCATTTTTCTGATAAAGATGCTTTGAATGCTCTCGACCATTTTATTCATTCAGGAACTACTTATATCCTTATCACAAATTTTGGTAAACATCGGGAAAATACAGATATCATGACAGGAAATTGGAGACCTATCTGTTTTGAAAACGCCCCATTTAATTTTCCAGAACCATTAGATAGGATTATGGAAAATTGCACAGAAAAAGATTCATCAGGTTCTTATGAAGATAAACACTTGGCTTTATGGAAATTAGAAGATATTTATACCTGTATAAGAAAAAGTCAACAGATACCCGATTACAGAAAAAATGTTGTATTTAATATTCTGACAGATGCTATTCGCAAACAATTGGAATCGGCCTCGAATCCTCCCCCCGAAAAGAAAGATAATTCAAATTGGCATTTAACAAAAATACCAAAACGAGCATATTTTTATTGGGGTGGAATTATGCCTTACTTCAGATATCTCACACTTTATTCCTTCTGTAAAATGAATCCTGATTGGGAAGTGATTTTATATTATCCAAAATATACCACTAAAACAAATACTTGGGTTTCAACAGAACATTGTTATGATTTAAATTGCCCTGATTATTTTGGAGAATTAAAAAAATTACCGATTACTTTAAAAGAATTTGATGGTAAAGATTTGGGTATTCCAAATGAATATCCTGAAGTATGGAAGTCTGATTTTTTGCGTTGGCATTTGTTAGGACAAGATGGTGGTGTATGGTTAGACATGGATATTTTGTTCAATAAGCCTATGAATTATCTTGATTTGAATAATCCACAAAATAAAGATTTAGATACAATAGTTTCTATTTCAGAAATATTTGCCCCTGCGACTTTTCATAGTATCGGGTTTATGGCCTCTGCTCCTAAAAATGATTATTACCGATATGTCATGAGCAAGGCTATTAGGACAAGACCCGATTTTACAAACTATCAAGCCAATGGAGTTGTATTATTAAATACGGAATTTCCAACTCTAAATCATATTAGAAAAAAATTTCCAAATTTAAAGGTGGATAGTATTTCTTTTAACACAGTTTATGCATATTATCCTATGCAATATATCAAAGAAATATTTACTCCTGGCGCACCCAATAGGCTGAAATCTCATTCTTTAGGAATACATTGGTATGCAGGACACCCATCAGCAGGAGAATTTACAAATAAATTAACCCCCGATAATTACATGGATTTTATAGACGCTCCAATTGGTAAAATTCTTTATGAGGTATTAAGTAAATGATTCCTGAAATTTCTATAGTTATGCCAACATTTAAACAGAGTAAATATATCGATAATACTATCGAAAGCATAATCTCACAAAATTTTGAGAATTGGGAATTGATAATTGTTGTTGATGGTGAAGATGAGGAAACAAAAAAGATAGTAGAAAAAAGACAAAATAAAGATGATAGAATTATTTGTCGAGTAAAAGAAAACGGTGGTACAGGCTCAGCTCTAAATAGAGGATTTGTTGAAGCCATTGGTAGGTTTGAAACATGGTTTGCTTCTGATAATATCATGTACCCTAATTGTTTAAAAACACTCATTCATCATCTTTATGACCATCTAGATATTGATTTGGTTTACAGTAATAATCATGTGGGATTCATGGACGAAACAGGGCTTGTAGAAAAAGAAAGAAAAGACTTAACCAATATTTTAGATATAGACCAAACTTGGGATATTAAAAAATCATTACACAATTTTTATTTTGGTATATGTTGGTTATGGCGTAGAGAATTAAGAACCAAATGCGGCTCTTTTCAATCAGAACCTAATGAAGATTATGATATGTTTTTACGAATGCAAGAAGTTGGTAAATTTGCTCATGTTCCAGAAATATTAGGTTGGTATCGCCAACATAATGAAAATATGACGAAAAAATTACAATCAGGTCAAGCAGGAGATAAATTCATGTATATGGCAATAGATAATGCTAAAAAAAGACGACCTGATTTGTATGGAGTATAATCATGTTGCAAACAGTAAGTGTAATCGAAATTTTTTCTTTATTTTTGAGTAAAATTAAACCGCAGACGGCATTAGAAATTGGATGTGGGACGGGTGGTATTTTGGCTAGTCTAGATATACCATCTAAAATAGGTATCGATACATATATCCCTGATTTGGAAATTGCCGAATTAAAATACCCTCAAATTATTCCAATAAAATATGATATTTTAAAATTAAAAAATTTATTTTTAGACCGTTCTTTCGATTTAGTTTTTGGATTCGATATTTTGGAGCATTTTAAGAGTGAACAAATTCCGCAAATAATTGAAATGTGTGAGCAATTCAGTAGAAAGGCAACTGTATTTTGGTTGCCAATGGAAAAAACAATAAGCGATAATCCATATCCTGAAAATACAGGAAATGTGCATCGGTCTTTATTAACTCCTGCATTATTCAGTTTACGAGAATATGAAATGATTCGTTTCCCTCATTATTGGAGAAATGGAAGAGCCGAAACAGATATCGATGGGTTATTTTGTTTTAAAAAAATATGATAGCATATCCTAAAAGTGTTCATCTTTGCACAAGCACTATTTGTCAATACGCCTGTATATTTTGCAACAATCCTAGAGGGGTAATTGATAAGTTTACTTTGAGTGCGGAAACCATAAAAAACATTTTGAAGGATTTCGATAGTTTGGATTTTATCAGTATTGGTGGATACGGGGAACTGCTATTACACCCCGAATTTGAAAAAGTAATCCAATTCACTAAAGAGAAAAAATTTCCATTTGTCTTTAGTACAAATGGTGAAGCATTGACATCAGATAAACAGATGATATTGAGAGAATCTTTACTGAAGGGTATCAATTTATCTCTAAACTCATTGAATCCACAAATCCATTATTTTCTATCAGGGAATAAAGGCAATTTGAAAAAAGTTATGGAAAATTTGAAAGAGTTTTCCAAAAAACCAAGAACTTATTCCATCACGATATCTATGGTAGTCAATAGAATGAACTATAAAGAACTACCTGATTTTATCCAACTTGCTCATGATTTGGAATTGGATATGGTCAAGTTTATCCCACCCGTCAATAATATTTCTTATAGCGATGAATTTTCCTTATTGAATAATCAAGAAGAAAAGGATTATCTCATCAAGGCTTACGATTTGGCTAAACAATTGAAAGTTTCCGTAACAGGAATGCAACCTCATAAAACAGAAACAACGATATATAAAAAGAAACCTATTGTAGAATGTAAAATGCCTTGGATAGCCACTTTCATAACGGGAAATACAGTTGTGCCTTGCTGTTATTTATCTCATTATGTTGTGGGAAATATTACGGAAACGCCCTTTGTAGATATATGGAACAGTAAAAAAATACAGATACTTCGCCAAGCCATTATGGATGGGCAGAATACATACTGTAAAAATTGTACGGAATTTGAATAATGAACACACATTTACCCACAACAATTCTAATAGGTACAGGAACTATCTGCCAATACAAATGTATTTTTTGTAATAATAGTAAACAACCAAAAATAAGCATCAAGTTTGATGCTATGCAGAGAGCATTATCCCTTTTTGAAAATATCAACATCGTTGATTTGACAGGATATGGAGAATTTACACTCCATCCTGATTATGAAAAGATTATTGAACTTATGAAAGAGAAAAAATTCAAGTTCAATATCAGCACCAATGGGGAAGGGATGACAATTGAAAAACAAAAAGTTTTGGAAGGAGCATCGATTGCCGCCATAAATTTTTCTATCAATTCGCTCAATTCGGAAACATATAAAATATTGTCAGGAGTGAACGGAAATTTAGAAAACACTTTATCTAATTTTAGAAATCTCATACAAAAAATACACCCTGACCGCCTAAGTATTTCTATGGTTGCCAATCGGCTCAATTATAAAGAAATGCCCGACTTTATCGAATTTGCTCATGAGCATGGAATAAAAATTGTTAGGATATTGGCTCCTGTTCATTTTATGACATATGAAGATGGTATAGACCTTTTATATAATGAAGAAGAAATGGAGTATTTACAAAAGGCTCATGATTTAGCCAAAAAATACAATATCAAAATAGAGGGGATGTTTTTACCATCCAAACAGGAAGCAGTTAAAAACATATTGACTAAAGCACCAATATCAAAATGTCGTGCTCCGTGGACTATGACTTGCATAGCCGCCAACGGTGATGTTTCTCCTTGTTGTTTTTTGGTTTCATATATCACAGGAAATATTAACGAGCAATCTTTTGATGAAATATGGAATGGTGAAAAATACAATATATTACGAAAGTCAATCATGGAAGGAAAAAATTTATATTGTCAAAATTGTACAGATTTCGCATGATAAATAAAAGAAAAATTTTTATAACAGGCATCACAGCAGCAGGAAAAAGTTATATGGCAAAAAAGATTATGGAAGAACAAAATATATCCTATATAGATTTTGAATCTCAATGGGTTTATGAAAAAAATGCCTTTCATATAGCAGAAAATTTTTTAGATAGTCTGCCATCATCTTTTGTGGTAGATGCTATCCCCCGTACCTTGGTGGAAGATAAATCACAAGGCAATCCACTTTATCATTACGATTATTCCAATTTCAATAAATTTTATACAATCAATCAAAAAGACACACAAATTATTTGTGTTATAATGTCTGACCTAAAACAATGGTTAAAAAATGTTATCAGTAAACCTTATTATAGTAAAGAAAAAATGAAATTGGGGTATGATTATGATTATTATAATGCTTGGATACATGAATATACTACCAAACTTGATACAATGTATGATATAATATATTATGATTCAAGTTCGAATAAAGTTCTAAATCAAAAAGAATTTGAAACAATACGAGAGGGACTACTCCCAAAAATACAAGAATTATTGGAGAAAAAACAAACGATTTTGAAAGATTATATCGATATGATGCCTTATGATAAATGGTATCAAGATATTCAATGTATTGGATTCGAAGGATATTCTAAATCATGGAAAACATGGGATAATATCAAAGGGATAATAGAAACAGATAAAAATTGGAAAAATAAAACTGTGATAGATGTCGGGTGTTTTCATGGATATTTTTCATTTATTTGTGAACAACTTGGGGCGAAAAAAGTGATAGGGTTGGATAATGATGTTCGTGTTTTAGATACTGCCAATATAATTAAAAAAATAATGCCTAGTAATGTTGAATTTTTACAATGGGAAGCAGGAAATCCAACACCTGTAGGAGATGTGGCTTTGGTATTGAATATGTTACATCATACCAAAGACCCTTTATTGACTTTGATGAATCTGAATGTCAAAACGGCAATTTTTGAAATAGAAAAATCACAAATGCCTTTAGTTAGTAAATGTTTTAATATTATAAAAAAAATAAAGTCGCATAGAGTGGATATAACCCAAAATAGAATTATTTTAGTAGGAGAGAAAATATGAGAGAAATATTTCAAGACAAAACAATTGTAATAACAGGCGGTACAGGCTCACTAGGACAAGTATTAGTTCGTAGAATTCTTACTGAACATAAAGGTATTCCTAAAAAAATCATCATATTTTCTAGGGATGAAGCAAAGCAATATGATATGAGGACTGCTTATGAAAATGGGATTTTAGCCACAGACGAAATCATTTACCACGGATTCAAAAACAGAGTACAGTTTCGTATTGGTGATATCAGAGATTATCATTCAGTCTGTTCTGTATTACGTGATGCCGATATTGTTATCAATGCCGCAGCTTTAAAACAAGTTCCCTCGTGTGAATATGTTCCGTTCGAGGCAACGCAAACAAATATTATCGGGGCGCAAAATATTGTAACTGCTATTAAAGAGAATAATTATCCTATCGAGACTGTTGTTGGAGTTTCGACAGACAAAGCAGTA
>JALOBK010000014.1 GCA_023228325.1 bacterium | reverse complement strand
GATTAATCATGTTTGTTGATTTTTACGCGGATTTTTATCTTGTGATTTATTATAGCATTTTTCTTTTTTCGAACGCACGACAAAAATGCTCTAACCGGTTTTGGAAGCAAGCTCGCAAAAATTCAGAAGCAAACGGGCTACAAGAATGGGACCGGTGCCTCCGGGAGTCGGAGTGTAATATCCTTTCATATTCGCGTCCGACGGAGCGAAATCGCCTTTCAGCTTTCCGTCTTTGTCTTTTCCGTATCCGAAATCGATGATCAAGACGTCGGGCTTCACTTCCGATTCTTTGACGATTCCGGGAACCCCGGTCCCCAAGACCAAGATATCCGCGGTTTTAACTGGAGAGAAATCGTCTCCTTTGTCTATCAAGAAAAGCTCACGGCATTTCCCCCGGAGCCAATCGCTTACGGGCCGGCCGACCAAAAACCCGAGACCGATTACGGCCGCGGATTTTTGCTTCAAATCGATCTTCTGGAAATCCAGGATTTCTTTGACGGCCCCGACGGCCGGAGGCAAAACCAAAGACTTCCCTTCCCGGAAAAGATTGATCGATTCCGAGCTTAAGACATCCGGATCCTTTTCCCGCGGCACCGCGTCGAGAACCGCTTGCCTGTCCAAATGATCCGGTAAAGGAAGTTGGATAATGATTCCTCCGCAGTTTTTGTCGGCGGAAAGGTTTTCGACCGCGGAAACCAGATCCTTTTCCGATACGCTTTCCGGGAATTCGAAAACCCGGAAATCGATGCCGGCTTTTTCCGCAGCCTGCTGTTTTTGTTTTTTGACGAAACTCAAAGAAGCCGGGTTGTCGCCGACAAGGATGGCGGCCAAGAACTTGTTTTTGGGGACAATCGGCTTAATCCGTTCGTAGATATTCTGGCTGATCAAAGCGCCGCTAAGCGGAATCATAAAATGAGCATAGCTTAAAAAAGCCTTATATAGAAGGCTTTAATGTCCGGATAACAAACATTTTTCTTTATAGCTTGCCAAAAGGCACAAAATATGGTATTTATAAACAATAGGAGGTGGAAATATGAGCGTTCTTTTTTTGGACAAGTCCGTTCTCAGGAGAGAACGGAGGATGGAGGAACGTATGTTTGGCGACGCCCCCGGCAGAAGAGATCTTGAGACGGTATTAGATCTCTATGCCGAAGCAAACGATCCTCGGTATGCTCAAAATTCCCAAGCATATCGGGATCATAGCCGTCGTCTTGCCGCCAAAAGACGCCAGTATCCTTCGTCATAATTCGCTAAGCCGCCCACCTTAAAGGTTGTGGCGGCCTTTTCTTATTTCCTTTTCTTCAGAATCTCGTAGATTCTTTTCGCGATCCGGCCCATGTCTTTTTCTTTCATGCCGCGGCGCGTGACCGCCGGAGTGCCGATCCTGATTCCGGACGGCTTGAAAGCCGAAGTGTCTCCGGGAATGCTGTTCCGGTTCGCGAGAATATGGTTTTTTTCGAGCAGTTTTTCGGCGGTCAGGCCGTCGATACCGAAATTCTTCAAGTCCACGAGCATCAAATGATTGTCCGTGCCTCCGGTCACCAGATCGAATCCGAGTTTTTTTAATTCTTCGGCCAAGGCGCGGGCATTTTTCAAAATCTGCTCCTCGTATCTCTTGAACTGCGGCTTTTGGGCTTCGTAGAACATTTGGCATTTGGCCGCGGTGACGTTGTTGTGCGGGCCGCCCTGGAGCCCGGGAAAAACCGCTTTGTCGATTTTCTCGGCAATCTCTTTTTTGGAAAAAATGATCGCCCCCCTCGGACCGGCCAGAGTCTTGTGGGTGGTCGTCGTCACGACGTCGCTATGCGGAAACGGCGTCGGGTGGAGTCCGGCCAAAACCAGTCCGGCGATATGGGAAATGTCGGCCATGTGATAAGCGCCGACGGATTTGGCGATTTCTCCAATGCGCTTGAAATTGATTTTCCGAGGATAGGCGGAAATGCCGGAGACGATTATTTTCGGACGGTGCTTTTTGGCCAGAGCTTCTATTTCTTCGTAGTCGATGAGCCCGGTTTTCTCGTTAACGCCGTATTGGACCGAGTGGAAGAACTTCCCGGAAAAAGAAACTTTGTGGCCGTGGGTCAAATGGCCTCCGGCCGCAAGCTTCATTCCCAGGATCGTTTCTCCGGGCTCGAGCAAGGCGCCGTAAACCGCGAAATTGGCCGGCGATCCGGAATAAGGCTGGACATTGGCGGACCATTTCGAGGGGCTCAAACGGAAAGCTTTTAAGGCAATCCCTTTGCACAGTTCTTCAATCTCGTCGTAATATTTGTTTCCCGGATAATAGCGCTTTCCCGGATAGCCTTCGGAGTATTTGTTGACCAAAACCGATCCCAAAAGCTCCCTCACCTCTTCCGAGGCATAATTCTCGGAAGCGATGAGGTCGATGTCTCGAATCTGCCTTTTTTCTTCTTTTTTAACCAGGTCCCAAAGCTTTGGATATTTCATATATAGGAAGAATACACCAAATTTCTTTGGAAACAAAAGCCCCGAGAATTATCCACAGGGAAGCCCTTGCATCGATTCCCGCCGAACATAAAATTACTCCTAGTGCCCAGACGCGAACCAAAATCAGAACCGCATTATCCGCGTAAATCCATTTTAAAAAATGAGCCGATTGGCTCATTTTTTTTGACTCGCGAAGGATTCGCTCCGATTCCGCCGCCGATCTGATGAGAACGACGATCGCCGGGAATCTCGTATTACAAACAAGAAAGACTCTATGAACATCAACCACTTCAGAAATCTCATCGGAATCAACAATTCTATTTTCAATGCCGGCCACGACCATTACCGGAAATCCGGACTCACCTACGCCGAAGTGCCGCACATAGTCGGTATCACCGGCGCCTGCGAAAACGTGGACACTCTTTTTAAAATCCAGAACCGGATGAACAATCCATTGTTTTTTACCCAAACCGGCCAGCTTTCGCTCGAACAGCTTCTCCAGTGCTTTCCCGGAATGTACACCGTGATCCACAGCGGCCGCGACGAAGAAGAGGAGGATCCAAGGCACTTGAGGCAATTCATGCTGATCGAAGAAGAATTCGACTGGAGCTTCATCGATCCGGACATATCCAAATACGACGAAGAAAAAATGTACGAGGTTTTGCTCGAGCATATCGAAGCAGCGGTCAAAGCCATGGTGAAAAGAGCGATCGAAGAAAACTCCGAAGCGCTCGGAAAGGAATACGGCCGCGACGCGAAAAGATTTTCTCAAAGCCTGGAAGATCCTTTTTGGAGAATAGATTATGAAGACGCTTTGAATCTTTTGCGGAAGAACGGATTTCCCGAACTTCGCTGGGGCGACGATCTAAAAGCCGATCACGAAGCCATGGTGGTCAGACTGCTCAATGGAAACGAATCCGAGCCGCGGCCGGTATTCATCATGCGCTATCCTAAAGAAATAAAGTTCTTCAACATGAAAGTCTCAGAAAAAGATCCGCGGGTGGTGCTTTCGGCCGATTTGATCTTTCCCTTCGCCGGAGAAGGGGTGGGGTCGGCCGTCCGCGAGCCAAACGGAGAAAAGCTAGAAAAACGCCTGCTCGATTCCAACATGTTCAGGCTTCATAAGGAGCGCGGCGGAACCCTGGAAGATTTTCGTTGGTATCTCGACCTCGTCAAGTCCAAGAAAACCAAGCCCCACGCCGGCTACGGGCTGGGAAACGAACGCCTGGTCCAATATCTTCTGGGATCGGACGACATCAGGAACTGTTCCACTTTCCGGATGATCGCAAACTGAATGTTGACTTAAAGTAACGGCCATAATAGAATCCGACTACACTGGACCTTGAAAGGAGGATCAAAATGGCTCAATACGATACGAGGCCCTTGCCTATCGGGAGGCTCTATAGGATTCTTTACGAAGAAGGAAGAGAGACGATACCTCCCGAACGCCTCAGGCGCGAGCAAAAGCTTGAGGCAATCATCAGTATCGCGCACGAAAACAACTGCGAGCTAGCCACCCTCACTTATTGCGTGCTTAATAAGAGGAGGGCGCAGTCGTTAGCCGAGACTTACGAAAAACATATACATCCCAAGCCGCCCTACCACAACGATCTGGACAATGATCAGAAGCTCGAGGCGATAAGAAGTTTCGCCGCGAAGAAGGGCTGGACGCTTAGGATTACTGAGCGTTACAAGATCTATTTTAGAACCGAGGATTGAGATGCATAGGAACCACGCCGCCCCTAAAAAAGGCGGCTTTTCTTTTTTACGAGCAACAACCGCCTCATCCGTAGATCGTTCTGTTCAAATAATTCTTGATGATTTTCGCGCTCGGAGGGAATACCTTTTCCGGAAGTTCATCCAGAAAAAACCATCGCCATTCGGTGATTTCTTCCGGTTCCATGGTTTGCGGCTCTCCGTTAAAATCTTCGCACAGGAATCCGACGGTGACGAAATGCTTGTCCGCCAGAATCTCGTCGGCGACGCTCATCAATTCCAGCTTATTAAGCTTGATGCCTGTTTCTTCCAAAGCTTCACGGCGGGCGGCTTCTTCAAGCTTTTCTCCGAAATCCAATTTTCCTCCAGGCATGGTCCAAGTGCCTTCTCCGTGAAGCTCGCTCGACGCTTTTTCCGCATCGTCGTTTCTTTTGCCGAGCAAAACCCGGCCCTGCCTCAGGACCATCACTCCCACTCCCACGCCGGGCTTAAGCTGATTGGTCATATAAGCATTATATAGAAAGAAAGGGTGCCATCATAGAGGAAAACAAGGTTGTAACCTCGCAAAATCAGCACCTTTTAGTTATCCCCACCCTTTGTTGACTTCCGGACCCAAAAAAGTGATACTAAGTTTATAAACGCCCCAGCCAGCCGCAAGGTCCGCTGGGGTTTTTATTCCATCTAAGGACTGATACAATTGGCTGAATGAAGACTATCTTTTTGATTGACGGCGAAAACCTTAAAGGCAAGATTAAGGAGGCTTATAAGATCGCCGAGAAAGAAAAACCTTTATGGCATGAGTATGATTTTAAAGGGTTATTCAATAAAGTGTTATCGGGTATCAAAATAGATAAAAAAGTATTTTATTTTGCCAAAATCAAAGAACACAAAGATAGTAAAGAAAAATCTAGGCAGCTTATACAAGAACAGCGCCTATTAAAAACCAGTCTTGAAAGACAGGGATTTGAGGTAATTTTGAGCGGTCGAGTAAGGGGCCAACTAGAAGAAAATCAAAGAGGAGGGAAAACATTAGTTTTTAAAGAAAAAGGTGTCGATGTAAGAATAGCGGTAGATATGATGAGCCTTGCTTGTGACAAGAAGGCCAAAGAGATAATTCTGGGCAGCTCCGACTCGGACTTACAGCCGGCCATTAAAGAAATCAAACAAAGAGAAATATCTTGCACCTATCTTGGCTTTGAATATAACCCCAATAAAGGGCTTTCATATACAACCGACAGAACCATTCTTATAAGGGACTCCGAGATTTTCGAGTTCGGTAGCAACACCTTATTTAAATGAAACCTCATTGGTTGTAACTTAAATCTCCCATCGAGCGGGGAGATCTACAAACCTGGGTGACCAACGGGAATCGAACCCGTATCGCCGCTTCCACAGAGCGGAGCTTTACCACTAAGCTATGGCCACCATCGCTTCTGTATTCTACAAAAAAATGACCGAAGAGCAAATCCTGTCGGAGAGCCGAGAATCGAACTCGGACCGCGTGCTCCCAAAGCACGTATACTACCACTATACTACTCTCCGTTTGGTTTCCGCGGCAGCCGCATCGCGGCCGATAAGAGTCAATTTGTGCCGCGAGAGGGAATCGAACCCCCGACGCCATCCTCTTCAGGGATGCGCTCTACCACTGAGCTATCACGGCATGAAATCAGGTTAGCATTTTCGGGGCGGCTTTTCAATCTCGAAAAAAGTGTTGTAGAATGGCTTTGTCAAAGCCCCTGTAGTTCAACGGATAGAACTGCGCACTCCTAACGCGCCAATCGAGGTTCAATTCCTCGTGGGGGCACACGCTTTTCCAAAAAAGCGTAGAACTAGGCCCTCGTAGTTCAATGGACAGAACCGGAGACTTCTAATCTCTTAATGGGGGTTCGATTCCTCCCGAGGGCGCAAACAAAACAAGCCCCGTGGCATGGCCAGGGCTTGTTTTATTGGAAATACTTGTTGAACTCCCTGATCTGGGTTTGGGCTCTCCGGTTCTGGCTGTTGATTTGCTCCACCTGGGCGTTGACTTCTTCGAGAATGGAGGCGGTTCCCGCATTGAAATCCTTCGGAGAACTGCTTAAGAATTTCAAGCGCAGATGTTCCAAGAGGGTCTGCAATCCGTCGTTGTAGCTCATCAGCTGGTTTACCAGAGTCATTTCCGCGGAAACGGCCTGCAAGCCGGCGGCCTGAGCCTGAACCGAGTTGACCTCGCCGAGACCGGCGATCATTTTTTGAAGCTCGGAAAGAAGCCCGACGCATTTTTCCCTTATCTCGTTATTCCTCTTGATCTCGGTGATAACGAGATCAACGGCCTCATAGTAATTTCCGGCTTTGTCCTCGCGGCTGATCGCCTCCAGATTGGCGGCGGCCTCGCTCGAAAGGCCGGTGATTTCTTCGGCGATGACCGAACTCGCCGTCTTGGCCTCGAGAAGCTCCGGAGGGAATTCTATCTTTTTCTCCGAAGCGTAAAAATACAAAAAAACAGCGGCGGCAACCATGACGAGTCCGGAGATTTTAAGCCAGAAAAGCGCCTGTTTCTTTGGCATATTCACCATATATTATGGGATTTCTTTACAAGAATCAAATCTTCGACTAACCTGAAATAAGTCGCGAAAATGTTCTGCGATCAAGGAAAAAGCGGGATTAGTATAGTGGCAGTACGCTACCTTGCCAAGGTAATGGCGCCGGTTCGATTCCGGTATCCCGCTCATAATAAATAACCCCCGCCAAAGACGGGATTATTTTATTTGTACAGATTAAGCCTCCAAAAATCCCTGGATAAACGAAGCGGCTAAAGTCAAAATAATAAGGCTGAATACCAAATAGCCCCAAAACGCCCAACGATTTTCGGAGTCCTTAAAATCTTCGAAACTGGACCACTTGTTCCTATTCCAGGACAATCTCCGGCTATTCGTAATCTGGAAATACAGAAACCACGCGTAAAAACCTAAAATGATCAAAGCCAAAATTGATGACGCCACTGTTTCTTCGTCTCCCATAAGCCAAGTAATAATATTCAGGCCTACAATGGCCGCGATAAAATCCCAATGGCCCCTGACGATCATGTTTAAAGGCCCGAAAACGGAAAAAGACGGCTTATAAAGATATTCCATTTCTTTCTCCGACAACCCTGCTTTATCTTTAACCTCTGTTTTGTCAAACCATTTCATGGATTTATTATAGCAGATTGCATCCAAAAGCCAGCGATTGATTAATTTTACAAATCCTCGGCGAACTTATAGACTGAAATGGTTTCCGGGAGTTTAGGTAAGTGGTATACCGGCGGTCTCCAAAACCGCGGTCGGGGGTTCGATTCCTC
>JALOBK010000013.1 GCA_023228325.1 bacterium | reverse complement strand
ATTTCTAGTCTGTAATAGTTCAATGACTTTATATATTCTTTTGCATTATCTCCCAGTTCTTCAAGATCATTTAATACATCGTCAGTCATTTATTATCTCTTCCTCCACATCTCTTAGAAATTTATATCGGCTTTGATTGACTATATCATCAAATCTATTCCAGAATTCTTTAATCTTTATTTCATCTTTTTCTTTTTTTGATAACATATTATCTAAAAGATATTTTCTTAATTCTGATAAATCTTGTCCTCTCGCAATTTCTGTTCTATTAGTACTTTCATAATTATATATTTCCCATTTATTATTAGGATGAATCGATAGGATTCCTCCATGTTTCACTTGAAACTGGTACCATAATTTTTTGTAATAATAATTCTTCTTCACTCCTCCTCCATTCCTTTTTTTATATGTTTCTCCGCATTAAACAACAGTGAAAGAATTTGTTCTTTTGAAATAGTCAGAATTGGTGAACCATCTCCAGCAGTGGAAGATCTTTTATAATAAACTGGATCATCAATTAATTTTATTGCTTCTTTTATTAATCCAATAGCAGTTTCAAGAAATACATTCTTTTCTTTATCTTGTTTAACTTCAATATTATTTTTATTTTCTTTTTCATCTTCCCTATCAAACTGTTTTGCTTTTTCTTTAGAAGATTCGGATGCCTTCTCTATATCGATTATTCTATATTTATTTGTGTATTCCTTGTCAAAATACAAAACACTTGGAGATTTTATTATGACACCATTTTTATTACATTCAAAATAATATATTTTTTTATCTGCTTCAGATGGCAACAATGATCTTGTATGAATTCGTATTCTATAATTATTATTCTTTAATTTTTCAATTGCTTCTTTCCATTTTCCATTTTTCATTTTTTTTGCAACGATGTGGAAATAAAGTGGAAAGTCTTCTAGTTTGATATTTTTCATTTAACTTTCCTCCTATAGTTTAGAAAGAAATGTTTCATATTCACGACACTTATCCTTTAATCTTTTTATTTCCAGATCTCTTCGTATAACACCTGGGCAATGCTTTAAAAACTCAGTACAATAATTATTTTTTGGACATTCATGGCAATATTTATAATCTAGAATCATATCTTGATCTGTCTTGCTCAAATTATTTCCTCCTGTTTTCATTTTCTAATAATTTCATCAATCTTATCCCTTACATTTATTAAATATGAAAACATTTTTTTGTGATCATTTCTTTCATGACTGTTTCTAGATAATTTTAATGAAACCAATATCTCTGACATATATTTATCAAATTCACTTTTAGATATCATAATTTTTCCGTATATATTTTTTTGATATTATCTTTTAACATTCCTTCTATTAAAATAGATTTGAAATCACACCCATAGGTTATCTCTGTTTTGTAAATAGTTTTTTTATTAAAATTAGTTATTTCCCTTATGCTTGTAATATGATCAGGATTAAAACTAACAATTTCTCCAAATATATCTTCAATTTCTTTACTCATTTTCACCACTCCTCCATGTCTTCTTTTCTGTATCCCACTTAATCATATTTCTAACTCTCCCTCCATGAAAATCTGAAGTGTGCCAATATGGAATGACATGTGAAAAATCATTAGAATCTCTACATCTTATTTTTACTTCCATCGATTCAAGATTATTAAGAATATGAATTAATTCTTCTATTAATGGTTTAACTTCTTTATTCATCGGAAACACCTTCATCTTTCATTACTTTATCCCAATCAACTGGCCATCTTTCAAAATATTCTGGGACATAAATATTTGTTGTAAATATATCGCATTTATTTGCCATATCCAGTAACAGCACTTCTTCGGTTGGATATTCATATTTATCGTTGGAATGCTCTTCGTGTAATTCTCTGATGTGATCCATGTCATATTGATAACTTAATTCACAATCCGATTCAATTTTACCGCATTCAAATAATCCATCTTCTGTTCCACAACAACACTCGTGTTTATGATTCATTAATCCATTAAAATTCTTTTTTCTCATTTCGTTTAGCATTGTTTTTTTATCAATAATAATTTCTTTATAATATCCCTTATTTTCATCATATGAATATCCGTTATCATTCCAAATCTCTTCTGATAAAATAATACCACCATTTGGATTGTTTTTAATCTGACCAGCATCAAATGCTATTTTCCCTGCCTCTACCCTATCAACAAATCTTTCGGTGTTAGTAATAAATCCTTGTGTAGTTCCTTGCTTACACGTTCCAAATGGTGATTTCTTAATACAACTCGAATGATCTTTTCCTTTGACAATAACACCATCATTTCTTATTATGGCAGCATGAGAAATATATTCTTTATTCATATGATTTTTCTCTCTTCCCCCGAACTTTTTCTTTTATTTCAGATTTTATATATTCTTCTGGTGGTTCGATTAACATAAAATATGTGAAATTATTTGCATATGATATTCCCTCAGAATCAATCACATCTCCGTCACCATCGATAAATCCTTTCATCCACCACGATTCATTATAATATATTCTTCCGTCCGTCATTCTTTTTTTGAACATACCAAATAACAATGGCCTTCCATCTTTATATTCTTCTTTTAATTCAGACATTGGTTGCCATTTCATTGAACTTCACATCTCCTTTTCCATATTACCTTCGTTCCGTTATCTATTATACAGGTTTCTTCTGGCGTTGCATGTCTTCCTTCTATCACTATTTCACATGGCTTGGTGTTAATGGTATTAATTCCACACATTTTATTTGAACAATAATATTTTGTCTTTTCATTGTCAACATCGCTCTTCAAATTCTTTAATTTAAAACATTCAAGACAAGCACCACATATATGTTTTGGAGAGTCTTCGGCCATATGACAAGAAATTGATGTTACTTCATCGCTTTGTTTATCCACATAAAAAGATAACCATTTAGAATCAATTTTTTTCTTATCTGATTCCTCTTTTCCACAAATGTCACACACATAGGTAATAACTTTTCTAAAACTCATTATTAAACTCCTTCAGCTTAATAAAAATTAAGTTGATAGTGCCCAAGATATTCTCCAAAATCATCACGAATTATTTCTTCATCTTTTCCTGTTTCTAAATTTTCAATGACTTCCCTGAGATCTCTTATGATACATGATCTTAGAGAGTCACCAGGATCATCATCATATTTCGTTCTACGGATTTCAAGGTTAAATTTAACTTCCATTCTTACTCCTAATTTTCCTCACATTCTTCAATTATAATAGAATCATAATCACCATCAACATCAATTTTAATTCCACATCGGGTTTTATTGCTTTTCAAAAAATCATTGATAATATCCAGATATTCTCCACTTCCTCTAATCAACGGTCCCTTATGATTAAATATAAAAGAGAATTTTAATTTTCCTGCCACTGCTCTCAATCTGTATGTGTATACTTTATCTTTATCCTCAATCTCTCTAACACTAAGAATTTTGGTTTTATTTTCTATAACTTCTCCATGCTCCCATTCTCCCTGTGCATCTTCAAACATTCCCAATATATTTTTTGCACCATCATCCATATCTTTATAATCATCAATATTAAATGTGAAATCATAATGCTTAACAATAGTTTCCTTGATAATAATTTTGTGAGTGTCTGCACACATAAAATCTCCTTTTATTTTTTTAATCCGACCTAAGTCAAATTCTGATAAAATATTGAAATAAATTAAATAAATACAATAAATAAAATAATCCCTATTTTAAAAACAAAGACAAATCTATCCAGAAAAATATTACTTCATATAAGATATATATTTATATTTTTGTATCATAGAAAAAAATTAAATTATTAAAATTTAAACAAACTTAAATATGGAGGAGAAAAAAAATAAATGAAAAACTGGTTGAAATTTATGTGGGGAATTATAACAAGTGATCTTCCATTTCTTTGTAAGTTATATGGCTTGACATATGGGCAGCTATTATATCTTGCAGCTAAAGGAAATGCGGAAGATATGAATAATAGGGAGGACAATAAAATATGAATACGATACCTCAAATAATTAACAAATTAAAGAAAACATATGATTTTATAAATAAATCGCATAACTATATATTATTGACACCAACAGAAGAAATAAATAAAGTAATAAATAATTTAAATTATGATGCACATGCATATCTAGATTCAGTAGATGATAAAAAAATATATGGTGAAAATTCAATACAAACTATGTCAAATGAATTTATTGGCAAATATATTCATGAAGCAGAAATTGATTTTATAAATGCACATAAAAAAAATATATTAGAAGCTGCTGCTAATAAAATAAAGAATGAGTTATTAGAGGTTGGAATAGATATTGATTTATATGAAGAAAAAAAATAAGGAGAAAAAATAAAATGAGTAAAACAATTGAAACTCTTAAGAGAGCTGATGCTGAACTGGTTTCTTATCTTAAAGATGTTGATATTAAAACTATTGATATTGGTGAAATAGAAAAAGATATTATTGTTATTCTAAACAAACATGACATCAAATTGCATAGCATTGATTTCACATATGATGAAAAGGATGAGGAGTGGAGAATAGAATTATTTGTCAGGTCTGAGAATAACGGATATAAAAAATTATATTTCTTGTGCCATTTGATTAAATAAGAGGAGGAGAAATTGTTTGAGAACTTACAACTTTATGGCTGGAACTACGAAGAAAACAGACCCTACTCCTATATCAAAGAAAGAACAGAATGTCGTATTAAGCGAGAAAACCCAGTTTTTGATATGAGAACTCCGGAAGGATTCAGAGTAGTAGCAACTTCTATTCAGATGGGTTGCTCATGCTATAACTTCGTCTATGCGGAGACTGAGAGTCACTACAAGTACATGCCAGTTTCTTCTCCAGAAGAACTTGAACCATTGTGCAAATGCATTATGGATAATTATTCTGAGATGATTAAGACACTGCATGACATTGAATATTGTGGGATATGAATAATTTCATATGCTTTAAAGGAGAAAAAAAATATGTTTAGTAATTCGATTATTGGTGAAGTTGCTAAGGAAGATTTAAAAGTTTTATTAAGATGGTCTATTGGTGTTTTGATTCTTGGGGCAACACTTGGTGGGTTGTGCGTTTATCTTTATATTTAGATAAAGGAGAATAATCATGGGAATTAAATATCCACTTAGAGATGGAGGAACATGCTATGGAAAATGTGATATATGCAAAAAAGAATTTGAATGGAATACGTGTGGGCCATCTGGAGAAGAATATGGTCTCTTAGAGTTGATTGATGAACACACTATTTGTTCCGATTGCATGCACAAATATATTGGAGTAGATAAACTAAAGAAAATTATAATTGAAAATGGGGCAAGACTTAAATTGATTGACAATGAATCCAAAATAATACAAATTTCCGAGGACGAGCAGAAAAAGATAGAGATTATGGAGACTGTTGATATGATAGATCTCATGTGTTACTATAAATATTATATGGGAAATGCAGATACTGATAAAGTCGAATGCCCAGTGTGTGATTATAAAAAAGATAGAGGAGTCAGAAAAATAAATGTTTAAAAAAATATTAAAAATCATTATGTGGGTATTATTAACTGTTATGGGAGCATATCTTTGTGAATTTATTTTTGTTGCATATATATTGAGCAATATTGAATGGTGAAGAATATGGATAATAAAAAAATAAAAGAATGGGAATTACTAGAACAAGAATATGATGATAATGTGTATGACGAAGATTTATTAGATAAATTGATGGAATTATTTGTTATAAAATAAAATATGGAGGATTTTAATGAAAATCTTTGTTTATGATAATGGAGAAGTGAAAATGTTTGATCCCAATATTACTCCATTGTGTTTATTAATCAATGAGAGTGATAGAGAAAATTTTAAGAATCAGCATCCAGACAAACCAAGGATGTATATAATCAATTCTGCATATAGTGAAGAAGAAGTTGAAAAGATATTGGAAACTATGCGACCAATAGTTAATGCAGAATATGAGAAGGAAAAAAATAAATAATGAAATATTCGGTAGTTAAATATGGGGTTCCAAATAAAAATGGAAGAATATATTCCAAAGAAATAGTAGAAGATATGGTCACAATAATTAATAGAAGACCAATACCAATTTATGTTGATGATAAACAATACTTTGGAGACGAGATTGGATTAGTAAAAGATCCAGAAATAATTGGTAATGAATTGTATGTTGATTTAGATATAATGAAGTCCCATCCAAATATTGATATACAAAATATCTTGAAATTATTAGAAAAAAAAGAAATTGTTCCAGTTATAAATGGAATTGGGGAATTGGATGAAGACTATAATGTTAAAAATTATACATTGGTTAGTATAAATCTCGTTCCTGCTGATATGGCATCTTAATATGTCAATATACATAACAGAATCTAATATTTCAGAACTGTATAAAAAATATCTAAATAAAGAAATAACTATGGAAGAATTTAGAAAGTCTAAAATAATATCTAGATCAAGGAGGTATTATCCAAGATGGGAAATGATGAAGGAAAAGATAAAGAACTTCTTTTTAGTATTACAAAAGAAGATTTTGAAATAGAGACCTTTAGGTGTGGTGGTAAAGGTGGACAACATCAGAATAAAACAGAATCTGGTGTTAGAATAAGACATAGGGAATCTGGAGCTATTGGCGAATCTAGAGAAGAAAGAAGTCAACATCAAAATAAAAGAATAGCTTTAAAAAGATTAACATTACACCCTGCATTTAAGAAATGGCATAAGTTAAAATGTGCTGCTGCATTTATGGGAATGAATGATATTAAAAAAATGTTAAATCAAATGGTAGATGAACAACTACAAGAAAAGAATATTAAGTATGAGATTAAAGATGAGAATGGGAATTGGATTGAAATTAAAGAGGAGGATATTAAATAATGGATGATAAAACTAATGCTGATTTAATAGAATTAACGGAATATTTTCATGAGGCAGGAAGATTATTGATGTGGTTTTGTGAATGTACTATGGATGGGTCACCGGATGAAATTAAACTTTGTGTAGAGAAAACTAAAATTTTTTTGAAAGAGACAGAAGAAGAATTAAGTAAAATAAGGAAGGGATATTAAATGCTGACTCTATGTGTTTGGGTATTAATTATATTTTGTATTTCATCAATTGTATATGGTTTTTGTATATGCGATTTGGGATATTGGATGGTTGGTTTTATAGCTTTAATATTAACGTTTATACTTGGATACAGTTATCTTCCGGTGGATTATTATGTTACAGCAACATTCAAATCCAATATTATTCATGGAGAATTTACTAAAGAACAACATACAATCACAGCAATAAAAGGTGTTAGGAATTATTTTCCAGATACGGAACCAGAAGTGAGATTAATGATAAATGGGGATTCAATTAAATTACACGAGAAAGTTCACATGTATGATCTGCCAAATAATCTAAAGTGGGAGAGAATTGATGACAAATAAAAAATTATTAGAAGAAGGAGGAAAATAAGTAATGGATTTTAAGAATAGACCAATAGTTGTTTGGGTTGATAAGGATAATAAATATATTGATTCTTTAATTCCAAAATCATTAGTTGATGTTGGA
>JALOBK010000012.1:4540-7723 GCA_023228325.1 bacterium | reverse complement strand
ACTTGGTGAGGCGAGGACTGTTAGACGTTGAATGAGCTTGCGAGCGACAGCGGCGGCGGACCTGGTCGGAATCCTACAGGATACCGACACGGGCGGCGATTCGGTGACAATTACGGCTCCGGATGGTTCGACCGCCGTTGTTCTCGGTTTCACGTCTGACATTCATCTCTCAGTAGACCCCGGAACAGGCGAACTTGTCAGCGGATGCAAGGCTTCGGTGTCGGTACTCATCAGCGATCTCGAAGACGCGGGATTCGGCGCGATACATAGCGTGGCGGATTCGTCCTCACGGCCTTGGCTGATTACGATGGCCGATTCAAAAGGCACTGAAACCGTTTACAAGGTGGTTGAGACGAACCCTGACCGGTCGGTCGGGCTGATGTTGATCTTCCTCGGGGAGTATGAGCAATGACGCAATCTATCCCCTTGATCAACAAGAACGACGGGTTCGAGACGGTTCGAGATGCCATAGCTTCCATTCTGGCGACCGAGACGGCGGCTCAACAGGTGCTGGCAGCGGCCGCAGGGCAAGATCCGGATGATTACAAGTTCCGAGTCTTCGCCGAGCGCGCGGCCCCGTGGGAAATCTTCGGATCCGATGACGTAACGCCGATTGTGAATGTCTGGTTTGACGGGTCCAACTATGACCCATCGACTTCAAACGTATCGACGCGCCAGAAGGGGACAAGCCGTTTCAACATTGACGTCTACAGCCGAGCGGTTTCAACGGAAACCGAAGGCGGGCACTCGCCCGGTGACGAAGCGGCCGCGAAGGCGGCCCACAATGCGGCGAAGCTCGTTCGCAACATCCTGATGCACGACAAGTATAAATACCTTGGGCTCCAGGGGACCGTGTGGCGCCGTTGGTTGACGTCACTGACGACCTTTCAGCCTGGAGCTGGGACGCTTCCCGTGGAGAACGTCGTCGCCGTGCGGTTGGCTTTGGAAGTGGACCATAACGAGACCATCGATCTTGAAGATCACGAAATTTTGGAGATCGTGAATGTGAAAATGTATCACGACTCGGTTGACGGGCAATTGATCGCTGAATTGCAGTTCGGCGAAGAGGACGAAGGAGAATGAAATGAGTATTTCAACGGCATTTGCGCCTACCCGAGTCGCGAGGGGAGTAGCGCTCAAAACATATCCGGAAGGAATCGGCGCGGCCGGAACTAGGTATCGCCCCGTTCGCGTGGCTTTGATAGGCCAGGGGAGCTCCGGATCAACCTACACGGTCGACAAGCGGCAGGTGTACACGGCGAACGAGGTGGGCTCGGTCTACGGGTACACTTCGCCTTTGTACCTCGCGGCCTTGTCGCTGCTTCCAGTGAACGGTGACGGCGTCGGAGACATACCGGTTACGGTCTACCCGATAGCGAATCCAGGTGGCGGAGCGGCCGCGGCTGGGTCCATCACCCCGTCTGGGACCGTGACCAAGCGCGCGACGTACTACGTCAAGATCGCGAACGTGGTTTCCGACCCCTTCGTCGTCGAAAGCGGCGATGCCGTGGCTACCATCTGCGACAAGATGGTAGCGGCCATCAATGCCGTGAACGGGATGCCAGGCACAGCGGCGGACGGGGCAACGGAAGTTAATTTCACAGCCGGATGGCTCGGGGACAGTGGTGACGACATCTACATCGAGGTCGTTTCGCCCGATGACGCTGAGGTTACCTTCGTCATCGTTCAGCCGACCGGCGGCTCGGGGACGGTGACGGTAACGGCGGCGCTCGCGCTCATCGGCGAAGCCTGGGAGACTCACATCGTGAGCTGTCTTCCCTACACGGACGACACAGCCCTGGACAAGTACGATGAGGTCAACGAAGGCCGATGGCTCCCCGAGGTGTACAAGTTTTTCAAGGTCTACTCCGGATGCGCCGAGGCCACCCTCGCCACGGTGACGGCGATCACGGACGCGCGCAAAGAAGACCGAACCAACATCATCGTGACCAATCCGGGCTCGCACGATCTGCCGCTTGTCATCGCGGCTGACCACGTCCGACGGATCGCCAAGCTGGCGAACGAGAACCCGGCCCACGACTACGGGTCGCTGTCTCTGTCTCGCTTGACCGCCGGCCTGGACTCTGTCCAGTGGTCGAGCTCTCAGCGGCAGTCGGCGGTCCTTGCCGGATGCTCTACGACCCGCGTTCGGGACGGCGTGGTCAAGGTGTCGGACATCGTGACCTGTTACCACCCAACGGGCGAGGAGCCGCCGGCCTATCGGTATGACTGCGACCTGGAAAAGCTCGCGACGGTCATCTACAACACGGCGCTGCTCTTCGATAACACGAACTGGGACGGCGCTCCCTTGGTGCCCGATGACCAGGCGGTCAAAAACACGACGGCCAAGAAGCCGAAAATGGCTCTTGCGGCCATCTTCAAGATGTTCGACGCGCTCGCGGACGATGCCATCATATCGGACCCTGACTTCGCCAAGGAGTCGAGCCAGGCCGCGATATCGAGCGTCAACCCGAAGAGGTTGGACGTCAAACTGGTCTTCAAACTGTCCGGCAACGCGAATGTGATCTCCATAGACCTCGCGTTCGGCTTTTACTACGGGGAATAGGAGGCGACCATGAGCGCAATTGGAGGACCGGCGGAAACCATCAGCATTGCGGGGCGTGAGTTCCGATGCACTGCCGACAACACGGTCAACATGAAGCTCGGCGGATACGAGAACACGCACGAGGCGAACGGTGACGGGTCGACGCGGATACTCAAGACGCGGACGCTTGCGAAGCTGTCCGGAGTGGCCGTGGAAGTCGACAACCAAAACCAGGATTTCGAGTTCCTGACCGACGTCGCCAACGGGGCCGAGGATGTGGACGTGGTGATCACGTACACTGACGGGACGAGCTACGCGGGCGTTCTCGGCATCGACGGCGAGCTGGCAAACGACGTGTCGAAGGCCACGGCGACTTTCGACATGGCGGGCGGCGGGAAGTTGAAGCAGCTCTGAAAGGCTAATTATGGGCCGCTCTAAGGAGTGCCTTTCCTCCTCCGCCGTGGGGCGGCCCGCTTTTTGAAAGGCATGATCATGGACGAGAAAATCTCAAGAGAAATGGCGGAGGCGGAGTTCGAGCGGTTCGCCGCTTGTGCTCGGTTGGATTTGTCGGAATTTCGCCCCGAGAAGGACAAGGCGGAGGTCGACGCCAATCGGGAGAGCTTCATCGAGGACGTTAT
>JALOBK010000012.1:0-4530 GCA_023228325.1 bacterium | reverse complement strand
AGACCTGCCACAAGTGCGATTCCCTCGGCGCCCAAGTGGTGTTGACCGAATTGCTATGGACAAGTGCAAACAAGACGCGCTCAATTACCGGACCTATGTCTGGGTCGGGAGCGTAACGAAGGTTGCGGCGGCGAAGCTGTCCGCCCTGGACGATCACGACTGGAAAAGGATTTGGCGAGTGTTCGACCTTTTTCTGGCTGCGTAACATCACGCATCCGCTGCTCGTCCGAAGGGGAGCTAGCGTTTCCCTTGGATACGACAGGGAAGGAAACGCTTTACACACCCGCGGGCGGGTCATGGAGGAGATGATCTTGACGGTCTGCGCTCGATATCCGGGGATTCCTGACTACAGGACGATGAGCTTTGAGGAGCTTGAGTTCTTCTATGAAGGGCTTCGTTCGGCGCTTTTGAGAGATTCCAATGGCTAAAGACTTCCCGGTCAAGACGACTTTTACCGCCGTCGATAAGATGTCTCAGGTACTTGGCCGGATGCAGAACCGCGTCCAGGCGTTTTCGGCAAAGGCGGCCATGTCGATGAGGCATCTCGACCGGACTTTAAGCCGAGCTCGGGAAGGATTGACCAGGGGACTCAAGACCGGGTTTTACATAGCGAGTGCTGGGGCCGTGGCGCTGGGGGGCGCCGTCGGTTGGGTGATGAAACAGTTCTCGAAGGTGGAGGACGCCCAAGCGAATTTCACCCCGCTCATGGGTTCGGTGGAGAGAGCTAAGGAGCTTGTCGCGGCGTTGAACGATACCGCGGCAACCACGCCTTTCGAGTTCGAAAATTTGGCCGGTGTGGCTCAAACATTGCTCCCGGTCATGGGTGGCGACATCCAAAAGGTGATCGGTACTCTCCGCATGATGGGTGACACCGCGGGCGGAAATGCCGAAAAAATGCACGGTATTGCCTTCGGGTTCACAAAGGCCATGCTCAAGGGCAAGGTCGACATGGAGTCGTTGAACATCATCGGCGAGAAAGGCGTCCCTATCATCAAAGAGCTTGGCGACATGTACGGTGTCACCACGGCCCAAGTGCTGGACATGGTTCGAAAGGGCAAAATCGGCACGGGAGACTTGACCAAGGCGTTCGAGCGCATGACCGGCAAGGGCGGCATCTTCTACAAGGGCATGGACATCGCCTCGAAGACCCTGACGGGGCTCTTGTCGACGTTGAGAGATGTCGTATCACTGACAGCGGCGGACATCGGAGCCGAGCTTGCGCCGACGGTCAAGGATCTTGTCGATTGGGCCATCAAGGCGGGCGAAAAGATGAAGGTTTGGGTCGTCGCCAACAAGGAGCTTATCCGGACGAAGATTAACGAGTTTGTCAAGGAAATTCCGAAATGGCTTGAAAGAATCGCCTACTGGGCGCCGAAGATCGGCATATTGATCGCGACTTTCTACGGGATTTCGGCGGCGGTGAAGGTGGCATCGGTCGCGACAAGTGCTTTCAACATGGCGGTGACTGCAGCCGGGTATGTCGGAAAACTGAAGCCTCTTGCTTCGTTCTTGGGGACACAGTTACCGGCTCAAATCGGAGTATCCACGGCGGCCGCGGGCGGTCTTTCGTCCATGCTTGCCAAGGTTGGGCTTGTAGGCGGAGCGGCCGTTGCCGGGTGGATGATCGGCACTGTGATATACAATCAGGTTATCAAGCCGCTCCAGGACGCCCAAATAGAGGCTAAGCGCCTTCGGCAAGACCTCGACGATACGATGAAGAGGGATATTTCCAAGAGGTCCGCTGGCCAGCTCTCAAAGGATGTTGCGGGAGCAAAGAAACTCATCGCTATTGAAAAAAAGGCTGTTTCCGACATAAACCGAGAGGCGATGTCTCGCGGCGGAATGGGGGTTGGATCTCTTTTCGGCGGTTTTAGCGGCGGTGGATACATCGGAGACCTCGAAGAAAAGAAGCGGAAACTTGAAAGTGCATGGGCGGTCAAGAACGCCCAAGCCAACATCTCAAGGTACAAAGATGAGTCTTCTTATTCAGACGTGGCTCCATGGGAGGACGCCCCGGTGATGTCTTCCTCGAAGGAAACGAGAGAGGTTGTCGAGGTCACTCTGAAGGATGAGACCGGCCGAGCTAGGGTCACCCGTGGCAAGTCGGGCAGGGCTTTTAAGCTGGCCCACACGGGGGCGGTGCGTTAATGGGCCGTTTTTTCGATTTCAGCCGGCTTTTTCAGACTTCATTCGACGGAACGCCCGTTTTGACCCCTCAAAAGGCTGTCTACAAGTCGCCGAAGGGGCAAAAAATCACGTTCGATTTCGAGGACGTGGAAAGCTCTATCAGCAAGAAATCGGCGGTGTTCGAGTCGGCGTCCGGGTCTGGAACCTACGTCCAGAGCAACGGACACACGAGCGGCCGGTTTCCGATGGTTGCCATATTCCACGGGCCAGGATACGAGAAAAGAGCTTCCGCGTTCCTGGGGGCGCTTCTGGAGGACGGTGTCGGCGTCCTTACTCATCCGGTCTATGGGGCCGTGAATGTCGTCCCTGTCGGCGAGATTGCGCGCACGGATGCTTTCAAGAGTGCTGCGAATCAAACCATGTTTGCCGTTTCGTTTTACGAAACCACGGGGCTCCAGGTCGGCGGGGCAAAGTCGCTGAATCAATCGTTTGATGCTCTTCTCGACGCATCGGCGGCCGATTTCAGCGACAAGGCGTCCCTCGACGACCCCGTCAGTGCTGAAACCTTCAAACAACGCCTTGAAAATACGGTCAAGACGATCCAGTCGACCATGCGGAAGGCGTCTCAGGGGGTGTCCGCCGTGACCGACGGCATGGACGACATTGGGGACAGCATCAATCGAGGTATCGACTTGTTGGTCGGCTCGCCGCTCGGGATGGCTCGCCAAGTACAAATGCTGATCGGCGCTCCCCGAAGGATGAACGATTCAGCCCAAGCCAAGCTCGATGGATATCGGAACATGGCGCGGGACATCTTCAACCGGACGCTCTCGGAGCCCTCGGAATACAGCGAGGACACAATCAACCAGTTCCACCTTGACAGGCTGATTTCTCAAACGGTCGTCGCGAATCACACCATGTTGTCGGTTGAAGCCGTGGGGCAGTACCTCACGAGGGACGACTACTTGACGGCGGCGGACGTGGCGGCGACTTTGCTTGAAGAATACCAGGCATGGCACGACCTTCAATATGCCGAGTTTGCCGAGTCCGAGGTATGGGCGGCGACCACGGACACGGGAGACGGGCTCGCGGACCTTCGGGCCCTTGTGGCTGGGATTTGCGGACAGCTCGTCGGGTTGTCCTTCCAGGGCAAGACGCGGATGGTCGCGGAGCTTGAAGGGTCTCGAACGCCACTTGACTTGTGTTTCGAGCTGTACGGGACGACGGCGCCGGACACATTTGACCATTTTTGCTCGGTCAATGGGCTCCACGGTGACGAGTTCTTTTTGATTGGAAAGGGGCGAGAAGTTGTCTGGTACGTTTAAGGCCAAAGGCGGGGAAAGCTGGTATCTCGTCGCGATACAGACAAGCGGCGTTGATACCGACGCGGATGTCATCCGCCGCGCAAATCCTGGCCTTAACGAACCGCTTCCACCCGGAGCCATCGTCCAGATACCGGTTGACTCTCCATCCGGCGAGGTGGAGACCATTCCCGGCCTGTCGATTCGTGTGGACAACCAGGAGATCGGCACATATGACGATTTCGAGCTTGCCCTTGCGATTGACGCCATATCAAAGGGCGGGTTTACCGTTCCCAACGAGCCTGAAACCAGAAAGATATTCGTTCCGCTGGCATCGCCGAAGGTTGAGATCCGGTATGATGGCGAGCTCCTTCTCTCGGGGCGATGTGAGAGCCCTCAGCCTGATAATTCGTCGGAATCGAAGACCTTGAATATCGAATTCTACGCCGGCGCTGGCATCTTGGAGCGCGTCCACCCGCCTATGTCGGCGTTTCCGTTGGAGTGGAAGGACACGGCTCTGAACCAGATAGCGGACGATCTTTGTCGATATCACAGCGTGGCTTGTGATTTCCAGGCGAGCGCCGGCGCTAGGTTCAAGCGAGTGGACATTCAGCCCGAGAACGTCGTCCTCGACTTCCTGGCCGGACTTGCAGCCCAAAGGGGACCGGTTATCACGTCTTCGGCCGATGGGCAGCTTGTCTTCTGGACTGGGACGGCTCCGGGGTCTCCGGTGTCCCGATTGGTCAAGGGCGCGGCTCCGTGCGGTGAAGTGTCGGTCCAGTTCGACGAATCCAAGTTTTACAGCTCGGTCACCGGGAAGATTCCTGCTCACTCGAAGAAGGGCAAGGGGTCGAGCTTCACCGTGAACAACCCAAACGCCGGCGAGCTGGTCCGCCCGTTCATTTTCGAGGCGCAAGATATCGACGTCGGCGAGCTCGAAACCGCGGTGAATACCATGGCGGGGCGTATCTTCGCGGTGGTGGTGTCGGTGTCGGTGGAGATCCAGTCATGGACGGCGGACGACGGATCCATCTACTGGCCAAACCAGACGGTCACTTTGACATCTCCCGAGGACTACATTCCCGAGGAATTCGAGTTTTTG
>JALOBK010000011.1 GCA_023228325.1 bacterium | reverse complement strand
CTGTTTATAACAACGGCAGGGATGGAATAATTTTAAATGAATCTACATCAGGGAATATAATAAAGAATAATATAATCACCGATAACGGAGAAAGTTCGGCAAGTTATTACGGGATAAACATACAGACTGGTTCCTCTGCGACTATAAGTTACAACGATGTCTGGAATAACGGGCCCGGCGGGACGAATAATTACGGCGGACAGGCATCCGCCGGCACGGGTGATATATCTTATGACCCATTTTTTAAATCCATAAATGAACAGAATGAGGACTTTTTAAAATTAATGTCTTTCTATAAAGGAGATGCTGGGAGCTCGCCCTGTATTGATGCAGGAGACCCCAACGATGAACCCTGCATTGAGACTTTTCCCAGGGTTGATATGGGCGCTTTTGATATATATACCAACGCTCCCGCTTTGATAGGTTATTGGAAAATGGACGAAGGAGAAGGGTCATCTCTCGGTGACTCAAGCACATATGAGAATGATGGAACAATTAACGGGGCCTCCTGGACTCAAGGAATATCAGATTATAGCCTGAATTTTGATGGATTAGATGATTATGTCAATTGTGGAAATGATTCAAGTTTGGATGCCGAAAACCAGCTAACGGTAGAGATGTGGTTTAAATTTAGCGAAATTCCTGCCTGGTGGAATCGGCTTTTATCAAAGGGAGTATGGGCTGCCGATAATAGCCAAACTGCGTATATTATAGTAACTGGCAAGGACGTTCCCAAGATATTTTTTCAGGTTTGCCAATCGGACCGGACAATCAAATCGGTTGCGACACCCGATCTTGAAGTGGGTCAATGGTATCACCTTGCAGGTACTTACAAGGGTGGAATGATGTGTATATATCTCAATGGTGAACCGGTTGAATATACTACCAGCGCTACCGGTTCAATACAGACTGTTGATGAAAATCTTGTAATTGGAGCGAATAGCAGTTATGGAGAGAAATTCAACGGCATAATTGACGAAGTCAAACTTTACAACAGGGCGTTGACCGAAGAAGAAATTGAGGCTGATTATAAATCATATTTTGAAATATCGAACCCTTCGGTTTCCATATCAGAGGGGGATTATACTGTCAGCCCCAACATTAATTTGAATTTATCCTGTTCAAATGCGGCGGAAATGATGATAAGCGAAGATCCTGATTTTGCCGGCGCGGGGTGGGAGGATTACTCAACTGAAAAAGCGTGGACACTGAGCGCCGGCTATAGCGAAAAAGTCGTTTATGTAAAGTTTAGAAACGCGGTTTATGAGAGTGAAGTTGTTTTTGACGGCATTATATATTTTGATCCTCAAGGTGATGAGGATAATGACAATTTGACGAATGGGGAAGAAGTAAACGGCACTTACGGTTATATAACGGATCCCACAAACCCTGATTCGGACGGTGACGGGCTTGATGATTATACGGAGATACAATATGGGACGGATCCGAATAATGAAGACACTGACGGGGACGGAATAAACGATGATGTTGATATAGCAATAAAAAGTATTAATGTCGCAGACAATACCGTTACCACAGAAAACAATGTTGATCTTTCCGGTATCGCAACAGTTGATATTGAAAGAGCTGAAATAAGTGTCTACAGTAATGGTGATTTGGCCAGCAGGGTTTTATATTGCGCGATAAACGGAGATGAATTTTCTATCAATGCTCTGCCTTTATATCCGGGCAGCAATAGGATAGAGATTAAAGTATTTGAAAAACACCGCACTGATAACTTTGCGGCAAAAACCGTTAATGTTTTTTCAGAAAAGATACCCCCTCTAGATTTAGTAATCAATACACCTTTAATATCAAGAGAGAAAGAGATTAATATCACATATGATATAACTATTTTGACAGATACCGGTTATATATCTTCTATGGTAATAGGTGGGGTTGATGTTGGAGAAAATGGGGCGGATATAGAGCTCGAACACGGGAGAAATGAACTTAATTGGAGTTGTACAGTTAACTTTGAAGACGGACTAGAAACAACTTTTACAGGCACGAAAGTAGTTTATTATTCTATACCCACGAAAAGATATTGGTATGAACGTGAAGAAGGTTTCTGGACGGGATATTATTATAATGATTCATTCAATATCAAATGGTATGAGGATTCACCGCCCTTTGCCTATCCCCCTGAATTTGTGGATGGATGGGTTACTAAAGTTATTGATGGAACCGAAGAAGAGATAATAAATACAGGCGGGACAAGTACAAACTTCTTTTATTTTCTTAACTGTTCTGTTACTGAATATGATTCGTCGGAAGTATATTTCCGCACAGACCCTAAATTAGATAATGTGGATGATTATAAAACAGTTATAACATATGATGAGAACCAAACTAACATTAATTTATTTGGGAGAGGCATTACCGATTATTCGGGAGCTATTGTATTAACAGAAGCCGAACTTCCTCCTGAGGCTGATATGCAAATCAGTCAGCATTGTGTGCCTGTAGGAAGTGATGAATGTCATGTGCAATTGGATATAAGGCCGTTCTACATAAGAATAAAAGATTTTAAATGCGGAGATTTGTTTAATAAAAATACAATAGTTCCGGGAGTTCAGTTTGAAGTAAACGCGGATTTAAGCAATGTTGTTTTAGATTATGTTATTGAGTGGGCAATAGAAGGATTGTCTGAAAATGATTACACCTTAACTTCAGAAGGGCCAGTTGCGTGGATTACCGTTCACAATACAGTACAGACTGAGGGTGAAATTACCATAAAATGTAAGTATAAGATTTCGGAGTTAAATGAAGAAGTTACAGATACTCTGACGGCAGATATTATTCAACCGGCCCTGTCGGTATTGACTGCCCCTCAATTTGTGAGGGATGATAATAATCTTTCTGTTCTTGTGAAGGTTGATAAAGATGAGCTTATAGGGGGAAAAGTCAAATACAAAATTATTGATAAATCAACAGGTGGAATTATAAAAGAAGGTGATTTAGAATCCGTTGACGGCTTAGAGTATTACGGCACTTTTTATCATTCAGAATTGTTACCCGGAGATTATACTTTAAAACTGATTTATGAAGATAATGAGGTTCTGGAAACAGATTTCTCTGTTGGAACAGTTATGATATCAGGAATTCCTGAAAATCTTTTAAGTTTTCCGGGGGTAATTCTCAGAGTTAATGATGACTATAACGAGTATTTAGGTAATGAGGGAAGCGTTATGGAAGAAGATAAAGCAGACAACGACCTTCTCAGAAATGACGGCAGCTCCTCTCTGGAATCAAGTTACAGGGCGGACGGGAAATTAGTCCCAAGCGATCAAGATATTAAAGGGTTTAATATTGAATCTGCTGTTATTGAAAATACACAGATAATATTATCAAGAGAACAGTCTCCTTCTCCTTCAGGTAAAGTAAGGGTATTTATTGCTAACGGCGAAGAAATTATAGAGTTGCTTGGCCCGGATGATGAAGAAACCGATGATTTGAGTCAGCTTTATTTTGCTCAAGCTGATGAGTGGACATGCTATATAGAGGGGGTAGAGCCCGGCGAGGTTGTTTTAACTTTAAAATATGTAAAAGATAACAATATTATTGATGAAAGCAAATTATTTATTACATCCCTTGGTTTTGATTTAAGTTTTGATTCCAACAATGACAATGTAATAAACAGAAAAGATAAGCTTTTGAATATGAAAGTAGAATATTGGGGTGATTGGAACGATGTATTTATAGAGAAAAAGGATATTTTTAAGTTCTGGCTGAATAATGACCTTGATACTGATAAAGGTGAAAATACGGCAACAATAGAAAATAGTTCGGATGATTATATTAATGGATTGCGGGATTTGGAAGATTTTAGCTTTTTCAGGGCGTTTTATTCAGCTCCTCCTGCGGGGCATAAATATATTCTTGATGTAGCCCCATTCTTAAATGACAGCAATTATCATGAAGTAGGCATAAATGTTTTCTTCAAAGCAAATACGGATGATCCGTTAGCCTACTTAAAAACACCTGAAGAAGCTTTATCACAAAGTTGCCACTTAAACATAGGGAGAGCGACGTGGCAAGGCAGCGTTATGTCTTCAGTAACAGAACACGTGCTTTTACCCGATGAGGACAGCGCGTATTGTCTGTTTGAGGGGGTAAAAGGAGATACGCTGCCATTCTATGTGACGCTGAAACTTTTAGATGAAAATGATACGGAAGTATTCAGCAAAACCAGGTTGATTTATTTGTGTGATGTAGAGGATTTATATACATTTGTCAGCGCGAGGACAGAGAACTATGAGACAGTTGAATTCATAAGCGGGCCGGAGGATCCAGTTCTTCCTCCTGAGGACTGGGATGATAATAAATATTATATGAAGGCAATGGATGATGACAGTGATAAAATATTCGTAATGGTTCACGGGTATAATGTTACGCAGGAAGAAGCTGTGAGAAGTTTCTCAACGATGTACAAGAGGATGTACTGGGCAGGATACAGGGGAGTGTTTGTAGGGTTGACATGGGAAGGGGATGAAGGCTGGGAAGTTTATGGTTACAATCTATGGTTTAATACGAATACACTAAACGCCTTGCAAACGGCAGAAGCATTTTCAGATTATGTAAGGGAACTTAAAAACAAGAATTCCAATAAAATAATAAACGTTGGAGCGCATAGCCTTGGAAATATGGTGGTTAGTATGGGCTTAAGGTATCATGATGCGGGAGAAAATGTAATAAACAACTTGATAATGATGCAGGCGGCTGTTGTTGGAAATGCTTATGATCCTGATTTGGAAATAGTCAGAAAACATGACCTTGAAGAAGACCATTGGCTTAGTTATTTTAATTGGATATCACAACCTGTGGGAAGCAAAATTTTAAATACATATTCCTCATTGGATACAGTATTAAACGGGGCATGGGCATGCAATGAAAACAGAACTAAAAATACATTGCTGTATCTTCTTTTGCTTCCTGATATAGAAACAAGGCCTAATCATGAATTTGAAGATGATTATTTTATAGAATTATCGTTTAAACATCCTGGCAGGACAGTGGCTGCGGGTGTTACAGCGTTTGGAGAAAATTTTACAAATAGTGAAAATATATGTGTTGAAGATAAAGTTATAGGAAAAGATGAGAATGGTGAATTACTTCGATGGAGACATTCAACAATGACAGATTTACCTTTGCCAAATATCTGGAGATTTTATGATTACAAAGGAATTGGGAAATATATAGGAATACCAAAATTGCAAGGAGAGAACTGATGAAAAAGGTATTGATATTATTAATAGCTATGATGAGCATTACGACAATTGTATTTGCATGGACTGAAGAAGAAACAATTCAATGGCAAAGAGAGCAGTGGGAGCAGGCGAGCGCGGAAGCGAATAAACTAATGACATACATTGGGGCTCTGGTTGATACAAACAATAATCCTGTTGCGGGAGTGTGTATAAAGTATGAGGTGAATTATTTGAATTACGGGATGGCAAGAACAGACGTGACCCGTGGCGAGGTATATACAGATGCAAGCGGCAATTTTACGATTGAGGGGACGGGAACAGGAATAGAATTTAGCATATATCAACCTGAATATTATATGAAGTGGGGAAGTATTCATCATGCTGAAGACGGGACAGAAAAAGAGGAAACAATAGTTCTTATCCCCAAAGGCCAGTTATATGATTTAAAGGGGGGATATAAAAGATTTGCGGTATCTCCTGCGAAAAGTCTTGTTGGGCTAAATCTCTACAGGGATCAGATGGTTGGATGGACAATGATACCGCCTGAATATATGGATGAATACGCGGATATAAGGTTTGAAGTGATAGACAACGGTTCAGATGATATAAATGACTGGCAATTTAAGGTGTGGACATCTGATGAAGAAGGCGGGTTTGTGGAGTTCCAGCCTACAGAATATGCAAATTATACAGATTATATAATGAGAGATGCCCCTGAAACAGGATACCAGAGAGAGTTGATATTTAATGTAAGTGATATATTAACTGAAGCTGGGGATAAGGGATATATAGAGAGAAAGTATTATTTTAAACTGAGATTAAGGAAAGCTGAGAACATGGATGGAGATCTAGTTTTTGGAAAAATCAAACAAATTTCAATAATGCCTGAAGAAGAGGGAGATATCTATGTAGATATTACCCATGCCTTCAACCCTGACGGGACTGTGCATTTAGAAAATTAAAAGATTGGGAAAACACGGCTGATTTCCAATCAATTTTATAAAGGTAATACATTATAAATTATCGTTATTAAGTTTTAAAAATGTAATTGGGAGGCTTTTATGTCTAAACGCGCAGTTCTCATTAAGCGGATGAGTTTAGCTGTCTTTTTAACTTTTTTGATTTTATCAGCAACCAATGGGTATTGCGCGACTTACTATGTGTCAACTACAGGTGATGATAATGATGACGGCCTTAGCCAGGAAACTGCCTTCAGGACAATACAAAAAGCCGCGGATACCGTAAGCGCCGGAGATACGGTTGAAGTTGAAGCGGGCACATATACGGAAGCGGTTTCAATAACAACTTCCGGGACATATTCGAACCGCATATATTTTCATGCTGAGGAAGGGGCGGTAATCGATGCGGAAGATACAAGGTCTTATTGCATAAAACTTAATAACGCGGATTATATAACGATTGAAGGGTTTGAGTGCAAAAACGCGACAGGCAGCGGGATATTGCTCGACATCTACGCGAACGGCAACATCATAACGTCTAATATCTCCCATGATAATACAGATACCGGTATTAAGTTAAACGACAGTTCTTATAATCAGATTATTTCAAACACATTATACAACAATGCGGGTGGTTCAAACGCGTGGGGCAATAGAACATGCGGAATATATGTTTTTGCTTATTCTCAGTATTGCACAATTCAGGATAACATAGTTTATGATAACCAGACAGGCATATGGCTTGAGTGCGGCTCAAGTTATAATTCGATAGAAGATAACAGAAGTTATTCGAATACTTATAATGGATTTCTTTTTAGTGAATCGAGTTATAACTATATAGAAAATAACATATCATATGAAAATGGTAGCTTGGGAGTGGGATTTGGTTATTCTGCCAACTATAACAGTTTTAAAAATAATACGGTTTATGGCAACTATACTACTGGGGTCCAGCTTAATGTTAATTCTCAAAATAACATAATAAAAAATAACAATATTATCGCTAATGGCACAACGTCATCTTCTAATAGAGGGATATTAATAGAATCCGGGTCTTCAGCTGATATAGATTACAATAATGTCTGGAATAACGGGTTAAACGGCGGTTATAACTACGGCGGTGTTGCTTCAGCCGGTGCTCATGATATAAGCGCAAACCCCCTCTTTAAATCCACAGATCCTGAAGAAGAGGATGATTATCTTAAGCTGTCCTCAAAAAATAATGGTGATGATAATAACTCTCCGTGTATAGATGCGGGAGACCCCGAGGATACGCCTTCGGCCGGCAGCGAGCCCGTAATAGATATGGGAGCCTATGACCTGTATACGATGGACGGCGCGACAGTTACGTATTATGTTTCTCCTGATGGGGATGATAACGATGACGGGCTAAGTGAGGAGACAGCTTTTGAGACCATAACAGCCGCGGTTAATGCTGTTTCACCGGGAGATACGGTCATAGTTCTGCCCGGGACCTATGAAGAAGCGGTGTTTATATCTAATTCAGGAAACCAGAACACACCTACGGTATTTAAGGCGCAAGGTGAAGCAATAATTGATGCGGAAGATACAAGAGCATACTGTATAAAACTTGATAATGCCG